>CAXYUU010000420.1:0-3369 GCA_964292015.1 uncultured Acetobacteroides sp. | reverse complement strand
GCCTTTGACCACTAGGGGGAGAGGTGGGGCCCCCCGAAGTTCACCATGCCCAAACGAAAAGCCGGGGCCTTTTTTTGCTACATACCCTAATGTTTTGCATCCCATTTTATGCTACAGGCGGATTAAGTGCCGCGCTTGATCTGATGTAGTGAGGCATTTTGGTGGTTTGCAAGGGGCGCTGGTGCGGTATGGTGGGGTTGGTGTGTTTTCGAGTGGGATGGGGCTGAATTCTCAAATAAGTTATCTATTTTTCGCGAATGAAACGTAAGATCGAATTACTGGCCCCAGGGGGAGATGTTGATTCCATAAAGGCGGCAATTATGGCTGGAGCCGATGCCGTTTACTGTGGGCTGGATAAGTTTAACGCCCGTAACCGTGCCGTAAATATAACCTTCGACGATTTAAACGGTATTTTGCGGCTGGCGCATAGCAACAGCTGCGAAGTGTTTTTGACGCTTAATATTATTATCGTAGAGAGCGAAATTCCTGCCCTGATAACCCTGCTAAACAAGCTGGTCAATACGAGTATCGATGGCATAATTGTTCAGGATTTAGGCTTGCTATACCTGCTGTCGCGCTACTTTAAAAGCCTTAAAGTACATGCATCCACGCAGCTTACCACACATAACGAGGGGCAGATTCATTTTTTAAGCAAGTTGGCCGCTACTCGGGTTAACCTATGTAGGGAGCTCAACATTCGGGAGATAAAATCTCTCGCTACGGTTGGGCACGACCTAGGCATGCTAACCGAGGTGTTTGTTCACGGATCTAACTGCATCTCCTTTTCGGGGATCTGCTATATGAGCTCGCTTCAAGGAGGCAATTCGGGCAACCGTGGCCGTTGCAGCCAGCCCTGTCGCGATCAGTATCTACCTACGCCTACAGGTATGAACTTCCCCCTTAATCTTAAGGATAACTCCGCCTATGCCAATCTTGGTGAGCTGGCCGATGCTGGTGTGGATTCCATCAAGATTGAGGGTCGTATAAAAAAGTTTCACTACGTGTACACCGTGGTTGATGCCTGGCGTAAGCAGCTTCAACGCTTTTACGACCACAGCGCGTTGGTTAGCGACCGGAGCGCCCTGTACAAAGTTTTCAACCGAGGTTTTTCGAATGCCTTTTTGATGGGGGATATCAGTAGGGACATGTTTATCGATAACCCGCGCGATAACTCGGCTATATACTTAGCCGAAAGTAGTGGATGCGCCTCTGAGGAGAGTATCGAAAAGGCAAAGGGTGAGGTGTACAACGAGCGAACGGAAATCATTGCCACGGTTGAGCAAAAGCTTTCGCAGCTTAGTGTGGCTAAGGCACCGCTAACCATCACCTTCTCGGGGGAGTGTGGCACGCCTTTACGGGTAGAGGTGACAACTCCTGAGCGCACATTTGTCGTACTCTCGGTTACGAACCTTAACCGTGTGGGCACACACCTGCTAACCCGCGAGCTGATGGCCAGCAGGCTCAAAGCCCTAAACGATACGGAATACTACATCGAGCAGCTGGTGCTGGATAATCTTCAGCCAAATCTTTCGCTGCCGTTTAAGGAGATCACCTCCATTAAAAGTAGGCTGCTGTACATGCTGAATGGTTCGCGAGAGGCGGTTGAGCCGATTGCCGTTCCGGTACTCCCCAAGCACGCTAGCGTACCTATAATACCATCCCTTTCGGTGTTGGTATCGGATCAAAAAGATTTGTACCTCTGCAACGAGACATCGGCAACCATCTACTTTCAGCTGCCTAGCGGGTTTAAGCAGGAGCGGGCGGCCCTTACCGATCTTTTTACCCAAAACAAAGGGATCATCCCCTGGTTTCCGTCAATTCTAATCGGCGAGGACTACAGCGCTGCGGTTGCATTTCTTCGAGAGGTGCAGCCTAGCCGTTTGGTGACCAACAATACTGGAATTGCCTACGAAGCCTACCGCAATGGGATGGAGTGGATCGCCGGACCCTACCTAAACATCGCCAACTCCTTTAGCTTGCTATGCATGAAGGAGGAATTTGGCTGCGTCGGTTCCTTTATATCCAACGAAATTAGCAAGGTGCAGCTCAAGGCCATCAAAAGGCCGGATGATTTTGAACTGTACTACAGCATCAGCCATCCTATTGTGCTGATGACAAGCCGCCAGTGCCTGTTCCATCAGGTAACCGGATGTAAGAAAAGCAGCATGGACGATACCTGTATCGAGCAGTGTGAAAGGTCGGCCACGATAACGAATATGAAAAATGTCTCGTTTCAAGTAGATAAGTCGAAGGGGAGCTACCATAGCGTGTATAGCGCCACGAGCTACCTGAATACGGATGTGGTTACCGATGTGCCCGATCTCTTCTCGAACTTTTTTATCGATTTGAGGGATGTCAAAACCCAAACCACCGTCGAGGTGGATAAGCTGCGGCTCATCCACCTTTTTGAAAGGCTGCTAGCCGGAAACTCGGAGTCGAAATCGGAGCTCCAACAGGCGATTCATCCCACAACGAACATCCTGTATAAAAAGGGAATTTAACGCCCACTTGGCCACGCCAGCAGGTGCGATAGGATAATTATAGTAAGTACACTCATGAAGTCAACAAACCCGTTTACCAGGCATCCCCACGAGGTTGGGATGACCTATGTCGAGCATCTGCGCTTTGCGCTCTTCCTTTGCCGCACGCTTGCCGCCTGTAGCATGGCCTCGCTGGTGCACGCCGTATTCCCGTTTCTATTCGTTACCTATACCAGCCGCACCCTCAAAAAGCTGGATGCCATCTTTGCCGCTCGGTTTCATGCCGAGGAGAAGCCCACTCCAAAGGTGGTACCAATGTCGGAAACCTTGGCTCAGAATCGTTGTGAGGTTGATGCCTGATGCTGCTGTTTCTGAGACGGTGCATCCAAAGGTGACTGCTTGGTACCAACGGTATCGCGACATACGGCACAAGTATCACGAACGTCACTAAAACTACATCCAAGGTGCATAGGTAAACTTGCAGAGCATGTAAGATCCCGAACCACCACTCATCTTGCCTTTCTTTAGGTAGAGGTACCACAAAGCGGATTTAACGGTAGTTGCGGAAGGATAAATCGACGTGGTGAAAAGCTCATCGGAAGTTGTGGATTGACAAACCGAGGGTCGGAAAGCTTATCGGCAGTTGCGGATTGACCAACCGACGTGTGAAAAGCTCATCGGCAACTGCGAATTGACAAACCGAGGGTCGGAAAGCTTATCGGCAACTGCGGATTGACCAACCGACGCGTGAAAAGCTCATCGGCAGTTGCGGATTGACCAACCGACGTGGTGAAAAGCTCATCGGCAGTTGCGGATTGACAAACCGAGGGTCGGAAAGCTCATCGGCAACTGCGGATTGACCAACCGACGCGTGAAAAGCTCATCGGCA
>CAXYUU010000419.1:0-3378 GCA_964292015.1 uncultured Acetobacteroides sp. | reverse complement strand
CACCAGATGATCCGGAATTTCCGCTAAATCCAATCAGGTCTCCTTTTTTTACGGGAAGTAGATTTTTGTTTGGAAATTCGTTAATCGAAAAGCTTTCAACTAAATACTGCTGATTGATGACGAATCTTTCAATGTCAGGAGAAAAACTTTCGAGATGCCCATAAACAGAGGTGTATTTTGTTCCATGATTAATGTAAATGGCCTTTCCAAAACCTGATGGACTAACGAAAATGCGTGTTACATAACCATCTTCTACAGCGTAAACAGGAATTCCTGTTCGCGATTCGGTTCGGTAATCTAGTCCAGAATGGAAGTGATTCTTTCTAATTTCCCCAAAATTAGCCGACAGTTTAGGCTCAATCTTCAAAGGTGGAGCAAATGAAAAAGAGGATTGTCCATTAGTGATGTTGCCATATAGCAGTGCTACACCTGCAAATATTGCCGTATAAAGTTTCATTATCGTCTTATTTTTTACATGAATTACAATGGGTTTAACAGCTGAAGCCCTTGACAGTTTAACTATGCTTAGTGAAGGTTTGATGCAGCTAATGCAATGTTGATGCTGTTGAGTATGTTACGGGTTTTTTCTGTTTTGATTCTACAAAATAAACCATTTTTAGACTATTAAAATCATCCAATATGCAAATATGTCAAACTAAATTTTTATTTTTACCTTCGTAGTTGTAGTTTTGTAACCAAATATTGGGGAGATGAGCGAAAGTCGAATCGACATAGTTTTTAAGCTAAAGGCGAAGATTTACCGTCTCATATCGATATGCGAAAGTTTAAAGGAGACGCATACTGAATGCTTAAGCCACGTGGCTCAACTCGAAAAGGAACTTGCTACAATGGGAAAGGAGTTAAAGGTACTTAGAAACGAGAACGAAAAGTTGAAACTTGCGAAAGCGTTTACTTCTTCGGACGATTCTAAGGACGCAAAACTCCAAATAAGTAAAATTGTGCGGGAAATCGACAAGTGCATAGCCTTACTAAATAAGTAAAAAAGCATTTAAAAACCTGATATGGAGGACAAACTTTCGATTCGTGTAAGTGTTGCTGATAGATTTTATCCTTTAAAGATTGAAAGATCGGATGAGGAGAAGATTCGTAAGGCTGCAAAGATGATTAATGAAAGGCTTGCCCAATATCAGCAGCGCTACGCCGATAAGGATACTCAGGATCTTTTGGCAATGGCAGCACTGCAGTTTGTTATCAGGATGTTAGATAGTGAAACAAAATTCGATAGTTCTTCGTTAATAGAGGAGTTGAAAAGCCTAGACAAAGAACTCGATACGTACTTAGGTAAAGTAGAATAGCACACGATCTTTGAATAAAATATTAGCCCGCACAGCTCTCTTAACACTTTGCGAAACTCAACACTAATTAGTTAGGAGCATTCGCTTCGTTGACGTAGGACAGGCCTTACTCCAGCTTGCTGGAGTTTTCTTCGGAAGACGTAGGAAGTCGCAAATCAACTGCTTGCTCCGCCCTTATAAAACGGGGTTTTCGTCAAAATAGGTAAGAAAGTTGCGCGGGCTTTTTTTGTAAAATAATTTAACACTATATACACACAAGAGCATGATTACTTACTTCATAGTTGCATTAGCTGCCTTGGTTCTTGGTAGTGCCATCTCTTACATTCTTTATAGCAAGGTTGTCACCAAGCGAAAAGACAAGATTATTAGAGAGGCCGAAGCCGAAGCTGAGGTTATGAAGAAGGATAAGATCCTTCAGGCAAAGGAGAAATTCCTACTAATGCGTGCAGAGCACGAAAAAGTTGTAAACGAGAAGAATACTAAGATCCTACAAGCTGAAAATAGAATTAAGCAAAAGGAGTTACAAATTAATCAACGTTTAGAGGAATATCAGCGTAAGCAAAAGGAGTTAACCGTACTCCGAGATAATTTAGGCAATCAGATGGAACTGGTTGAAAAACGTTCTGAAGAGCTCGATAAGATACATAAGCAACATGTTGAAAAGCTTGAGCAAATTTCGAGCATGTCGGCTGAAGAGGCTAAGAACATGTTGGTCGATACGCTTAAGAATGAAGCGAAGTCTCAGGCAATGTCGTACATCAACGAAATTGTTGATGAAGCTAAAATGACTGCTAATAAAGAGGCAAAGCGCATCGTTATTCAGTCAATACAACGAGTTGCTACTGAAACTGCCATCGAAAACTCGGTTACCGTGTTCAATATCGATAGCGATGAAATAAAGGGTCGTATTATTGGTCGTGAAGGTCGTAATATAAGGGCTCTTGAAGCAGCTACTGGTGTTGAAATCATTGTTGACGACACCCCAGAGGCTATTATCCTTTCCGCATTCGATCCAGTTCGTCGTGAAATTGCCCGTCTTGCACTGCACCAGCTTGTTACCGATGGCCGAATTCACCCTGCTCGTATTGAAGAGGTTGTAGAAAAGGTGAAAAAGCAAATTGAGGAAGAGATTATTGAAGTTGGTAAACGGACGACCATTGACCTTGGTGTTCATGGCTTACATCCTGAACTGATTAGACTAATTGGTAAGATGAAGTACCGTTCTTCGTACGGTCAAAACTTGCTACAACACTCTCGTGAGGTTGCAAACCTCTGCTCGATAATGGCTACTGAGCTAGGTCTTAATGCTAAGCTTGCAAAGCGTGCTGGGTTATTACATGATATAGGTAAGGTGCCGGACGATGAGCCAGAATTACCACATGCAATTCACGGAATGAAGTTGGCTGAAAAGTATAAGGAGAAGCCTGAAATTTGCAACGCAATTGGTGCTCACCATGATGAAGTGGAAATGACCACTATGATTGCTCCAATTATTCAGGTTTGCGACGCCATTTCTGGTGCTCGTCCTGGTGCTCGTCGCGAGGTTGTTGAATCGTACATTAAGCGACTAAAAGGAATGGAAGACTTGGCTCTTTCGTATCCAGGTGTACTTAAAACATACGCAATTCAGGCCGGTAGAGAGCTTCGAGTTATTGTTGGAAGCGAAAAGGTAAATGATGCCGATGCCGAAAAGATGTCGTTCGAAATTGCGAAGAAGATTCAAGATGAGATGACCTATCCCGGCCAGGTTAAGATTACCGTAATTAGAGAAACTAGAGCTATTAGCTACGCTAAGTAGAATGATTTATATGTGA
Source organism: uncultured Acetobacteroides sp. (assembly GCA_964292015.1). Lineage (GTDB taxonomy): Bacteria > Bacteroidota > Bacteroidia > Bacteroidales > ZOR0009 > Acetobacteroides. Next base: position 248 of record CAXYUU010000419.1, on the reverse strand, counting down.
AAAAAAAAGGGAACCAATTGGTTCCCTTTTTTTATTTCTTAATGCTTATTTGCTCGTCTTCGAGGGTGATCTTACCTTCTTTAAAAAGCATTCCAAGTGTTCGTTTAAACACCTTTTTGCTTACCCCGAATTCTCGGTAAATTTTAACAGCGTCAGACTTGTCTCCAAATGGAATTACTCCATTATTATCCTCAAGCCGTTTTAGTATGTTTGGTCCGAGATCTTCCACTTCATTTTTACCAGGTGCG
>CAXYUU010000418.1:0-3386 GCA_964292015.1 uncultured Acetobacteroides sp. | reverse complement strand
TGGTGATTTGGGGGATCTAGCCGCCCGTGGAGGAGCTCCAGGTTGCCGACTTGCCGTCGGGCCTGCCCCTTCGACGTGTTAGGCTGCCGCGAAAAGTTTTAAGCCTGCCCCTTCGACGTGTGAGGCCTCCGCGAAACATTTTAAGCCTGCCCCTTCGACGTGTGAGCCTGCCGCGAAACATTTTGAGCCTGCCCCTTCGACGTGTGAGGTTGCCGCGAAATCCGGCGAGCCTCTCTTCACGACGAGAGAGGCTGTCCGGAAATCCGGCGAGGCTCTCTTCACGACAAGAGAGGCTGTCCCGAAACCCGGCGAAGCTCTCTTCACGGCAAGAGAGGCTGTTCTGAAACCCGGCGAGGCTCTCTTCACGACAAGAGAGGCTGTCCGGAAACCCGGCGAGGCTCTCTTCACGGCAAGAGAGGCTGTCCGGAAACCCGGCGAAGCTCTCTTCGCGGCAAGAGAGGCTGTCCGGAAACCCGGCGAGGCTCTCTTCACGACAAGAGAGGCTGTCCGGAAACCCGGCGAGGCTCTCTTCACGGCAAGAGAGGCTGTCCGGAAACCCGGCGAGGCTCTCTTCGCGGCAAGAGAGGCTGTCCGGAAACCCGGCGAAGCTCTCTTCACGGCAAGAGAGGCTGTCCCGAAACCTGGCGAGGCTCTCTTCGCGGCAGGAGAGTTTGCAAATTTTTGTCACTAATCGGCACCCACCAATGCCCCCAGAGATTTCGCGTATAAAATAGCGTATGATCAAGGTTGATTCATTTGGCCTGTTTGTAAAGAAACCACCCCGCCCTGCGGGCACCCCTGCTTAAAAAAGGAGGGTAGTCCGCTCTGTGCAAATTTTGTCGTTACCATCAGCTGCTTACATCGAAAGTACGCTACTGCCAGGTTGGTGAATTTGAAATGGAGCGCTTACCACTTGGTAAAATGTGCAATCGGAGCAAATTCCCCTCCTTGTCAAGGTAGGGAGGGGTGGTTCTGAATGTTAATAATCAAATTTTAAACGCCAAATCCCCGGACAGGCTGGTTCCAAATGAAAAAAAATCGTGACAAATCAAGCTTAAGCGAGCCCTCCAATCAAGTCTTAAGCGTGCAGCCAAGGGGTTGTAGAGCCGCCATAACCGCCAGCAGCTATTTAGCTTCATTCTAAATTTGCAACATCGTTCGGCAAACGATACATTTGTGCAGCTAAACCAAAACGGTTGGCAGCTGTTTCTACACCAGTCAAAATAAAAGAAACGAGATGAACATCGATAATCAAGTAGTTGAAAAGGTACTATCACAGGTAATTCACCCCGACAGCGGCGAGAACATCGTTGCACTAGGCATGGTAGAGAATATCAGAGTCGAAGGCGAAGACCTTAAGTTTACCTTGGCCTTCAAAAAAGCTCGCGACCCATTTGCCGCCTCCATAAAACGAGCTTGCGAAACAGCTATCGAACAAGCGTTCCCCAATATCAAGATCAAAGGCAACATACTCGAGCTGGTAAAGGCAACCGAACCGAAGAAAAAAGCCGAAAAGCCGGTATTCAACACCCTCAGCGGGGTTAAGCACCGAATTGCAATAGCATCGGGCAAAGGTGGTGTGGGCAAGTCTACCATTACCTCCAACCTGGCCGTAACCCTCGCTAAAATGGGGTACAAGGTTGGCCTTATAGATGCCGACATCTACGGGCCATCGATGCCTAAGATGTTTGGAATAGAAGATGCCAAACCGCTAATGGTCGAAGTTGACGGCCAAGAGCTAATTGAGCCAATTCTCAAGCACGGAGTAAAGGTTATCTCGGTAGGATTTTTTGTTAAGCTCGAAGATGCCCTTGTTTGGCGTGGCCCCATGGCTACCAATGCCCTTCGCCAAATCATCCAACAGGTTAGCTGGGGCGAGCTCGACTTCCTGCTTTTCGACCTACCTCCCGGAACCGGCGGTGTGCACATCACGCTGTCTACCGAATTCCGCCCCGATGGGGTTATCATCGTAGGCACACCTCAAGAGGTTGCCCTTGCCGATGTTATTAAGGGAATAAAGATGTTTACCGGAGCCACCGCCCCCACCCCCATACTCGGTATTGTGGATAATATGGCCTGGTTTACCCCTGCCGAGCTGCCCGAAAATAAGTACTACATTTTTGGTAAAGATGGATGCAAGAATTTGGCGCTCCAGTACGAGCTTCCACTCCTAGGTCAAATACCAATTGTACAAAGCATTTGCGAAGGTGGCGATAGCGGAGTACCTTCGGCCCTGTCCAACCCAATAATGAGCCGTACCTTCGAAGACATTACCAAGAATATGATCGCCGAACTTCAAAAAATGACATCCTAACCTACACCAACATATGGAAGCCAACGACAACCTCGTAGAGAGGATAGAAAAAGCGCTAGACACCATCCGCCCATACCTCAAAAGTGATGGCGGAGATGTACGAATTGCCGAAATTACCCCCGACATGGTGGTAAAGGTGGTTCTTCTTGGTGCTTGTAGGAGTTGTCCCTTCAGTCTTATGACCCTCGAAAATGGCATTGAGCTGGCTATAAAACGTGATATTCCTGAAATAAAAAAGGTTATTGCCATTGAGGAAGACGAAATGTAGATGTAACCAAACCCAATATACAGCATTTAGAAACCCTAGTTGATCGCATATATGCCGTATCAATTAGGGTGTCTTTGCATTTTTACTCATCTTTTTTTGCTATAATTGTCACTTCAACGCCACGTTAGCAATAGGCTCTAAGGCAATTACAACCCCTAACAATTGAAAAAGGCATTACTTATCATACTTACGGGACTTTTACTTGGCTGTTCGACACAAAAGAACACCCTAGTTTCTCGTACCTACCATAACGTTACCGCGAGGTACAACTTTCTCTTTAATGCAAAGGAGAGCTACAACGAAAGTACCGCTAAGTACACAAAAGAGTTCCCGTTCGAGTACAATTCGCTGCTTCCCATCTTCCTTTTTTCCGACAAGCTTGCCCCCACAAAAACGGCCGAAGGAATGAATAGGACCATCCTAAAAAGTGGAATGCTCATTAAGTACCACTCCATAACGGCAAAACCCAAGAATGCAGCCCAAAACTCGCCGGCCAAACGTGCATTTTACAACCAACGCGAATTCTGCAAGTATGTAGACGATGCCTACCTCTACATCGCAAAAGGCAACGCATACCTGCACGAATATAGCAAGTCGCGCCAGTCAATCGACCAAATACTGCTCAACTATCCCAACTCGAATACCAAGATCGAAGCTCAAATATGGCAGGGCATTATTGCCGGTGCCGATGGCGATTTAATCCAGTATGCCGATGCTCTGAATACAGCCAGCCAACTCCACCAGCTGTCTAAAAAGCAGGGGGCACTACTCAGGGCTGCCTGGACCGACTACTTTATCAAAAAT
>CAXYUU010000417.1:0-3392 GCA_964292015.1 uncultured Acetobacteroides sp. | reverse complement strand
GAAGTTGCGCATAGTATTTATGGGGACTCCCGAGTTCGCTGTGGCATCGCTAGATGCGCTGTTGAATAGTACTCACGAGGTGGTTGCCGTGGTTACCGTACCCGATAAGCCTGCTGGTCGAGGACAAAAATTGCAGCAGTCGGCCGTTAAGCAGTTTGCTGAATTGAAAGGATTGCCAGTTCTTCAACCCGAAAAGTTACGAAACGAAGAGTTTATTGCGGATCTTAAAAGTTTTAATGCCGATCTGTTTGTGGTGGTCGCCTTTAGAATGCTACCAGAGATGGTTTGGCAGATGCCACCCATGGGTACGTTTAATCTTCATGGTTCGCTTCTTCCTCGCTACCGTGGTGCTGCGCCCATAAACTGGGCAATTATGAATGGCGATGCCAAATCTGGTGTTACTACATTCTTTTTGAAGCATGAAATCGATACGGGCAATATTATCTATCAAGATGAGGTTGCTATTGCGCCCGACGATAATGCTGGCAATCTACATGACAATTTAATGGAGGTTGGTGCTAAGTTGGTCGTTAAAACTGCCGATACAATAGCTGGTGGCAATGTTACATTCATGACTCAAGAGGAGATGATTCAACGAGGCTACGAATCTATTCATGCCCCTAAAATATTTAAGGATGATTGCCGTATTTCTTGGACTAGAGCGGTCGATGACATTCATAACCAAATACGCGGTCTGTCACCTTATCCTGCCGCTTGGTGCGAGATTGTTAAGGATGGTCAGCCTCCTGTAAGTATGAAGATTTTCAAGTCTCAAAAAGAGGTGACAGCACACGAATTGCCAGTTGGAACGGTAGTTTCTGATGGAAAAGTTGCCGTAAAGGTGGCGTGTTTAGATGGCTATATCGCTATTTTAGAGTTGCAGCTTGCCGGTAAGAAGCGAATGCCCGTAAAGGATTTTCTCTTAGGATTTAAAGATATAAGTAGCTATAATGCTCAATAAAAAAAGAGGACCTAGTCCTCTTTTTTTATTTCAAATTCACCGAGTAATCCACGTATGACTACCGATGCACAGTGGCAGCCAAAGAGTGGCGGCATGTACGAGATTGTTCCAACTGTTGTTTTTTTATTCTGCTCGTTATCAACAAGAATAACGGCTTCTGGTCGGGCTAATTCTGAAGAGAAAACAACCTTAAATCCCTTTTTTATTCCCTGTTTGCTGAGGCGTTTGCGCAACATGTGTGCTAGAGGACAATGGTGTGATTTGGAGATGTCTGCTATCTCTATTTTTGAGGGGTCGGTCTTTGCTCCAGCGCCCATACTGCTAACGAGAGGAATTTTACGTTCCAGCGTCATCTTAATGAGGTTCGCCTTTGGAGTAAGCGTATCAATACAATCTACCACATAGTCATATTTTGCCATGTCGAGAAGTTTTTCGGTCTCCTCATCCTTAATGTATTTGGCAATTACGTTTAGTTTTATCTTGGGGTTGATATCTAGGAGACGCCTTTCCATAACATCGGTTTTTAGGTGCCCGTGTGTCGATTCTAAGGCCGGCAGCTGTCGGTTTCGGTTCGATGGCGTAACAACATCGGCATCTACAATTGTCATTTCACCAATACCAGCACGACAAAACATTTCGGCTGCATACCCCCCCACCCCACCCAGTCCAACTACCCGCACGTGTGCCTTCTCTAGTTTTTTATAATTACCTTCTCCAATTAAAAGAAGGGTGCGTTCGTTCCAGTTGCTCATTTTGAAAGATGTGTGTAGTTGCTGTATATCAGTTCTCTTAGTTCTAATAAGTCTATATCTGTAGCTTTTGAAGTTGCGTTGTAAACTTCCTCTATATTCCCGTTGCTATCGTCAGTTTCTAAGAACAGCCTATTTAAGGGGATTTGTCTGATAAGTGTGGTTCCGTTTTTTCGTTGTAATTCCCGTTGTCCCATCGAAAAGTAAGATTTATATTTTAGTAGGTCGTTAAGAATTATTTCGTTGGCATAAAATCCATGAAAGATATAGGTTAATCCGCGATATCTGCTAATGGTAGTAAGTATATCAGAATACGCCTTAACACAATGGATAACTACTGGAAGCTGGTGCTTTTGTGCAATGTCCAGCTGTGCTTTAAAAACTTCTTGCTGTTTTTCTATAGGGATATCAACGGTTCGGTCGAGCCCAATTTCACCAAGAGCCACCATACTTTCGAAGTGTGGTGCAAATTTAGGCTCTAAATCGGCAGTTGGAATATTTGAATGCCACGGATGAATGCCAATGCAAATATAGTTCGTTATTGCATTAGTATTTTCGCCAAGAAAGATAGATACGACCTTTACATGATCCGTTTTTTGATGATTGTGTGAGTGGATATCAACGTAGGGTGCAGCCATCGTTAAATATAAAGATTCTGATTGCTAACATTTTTAAGGGGATGGTTTTGTAGTGCATCCTTAACTTTTCGGCATTAGTTTTAATACTTTTATCTTGCATGTTAAACTTCGTGTTATACTCAAGGGGTTGAATAGGTGCATGTTTTACTTGTTCTTTGTAGTCAAGTCTCATTCAGAAAACGGAACTAGTTTGAATCTGCTCCGTTCACTTAATACTTGGAGGGAGGAGTAGCCTTATTCTAATTCTGTTTTATTCCTTTTTTTGTTTTACACATACGCACCACTATTTAGCACACAATTTTAAAAAATGAGTTTGTCAATTTTAAAGGAGCATTTTAAAGTCTCCTTTTAATTGATTAGAAAAAAGGTAGTAGCCGTTGTGCGTTTATTTCGGTTCGTAAAAGCATCGTTTAGGAGATACTAAAACGCCATCTTTCATCATCTCTTTAATGATTTTATCGGCTTCTTTCTTTTCTACATTATCCAATTCGGTCGCCTCTCCAGCCTTTAGTGGTTTGCCTGCTTGGGCAAAAGCATTTGCTATTTTCTCCTTGTTATCCATTTTGTTGTTCCTTTTATGATTGCAAAATTGCGAGATTTCAGATTACAATCAAATAAATCTAGCTATAATATGGATAATATTCATGTTTTGATGTAAGAATAGGAGTGCCTTATAAAAGAAGGTTGTAATCATGGGGCATGATTTTAATTTTATTGATAGCGTTATATGTGATTTCTGATTAGAGTTGTAGTGAAATGCCTTTTGTGTTGTTGTAAATATAAGTTGTTTGCTGTTTTTAACTCGTGAGCTTTTACGTGTCGCAAAGTCTTAAAATTCAGGAGTAAGATATGCGTAAAGCCTTGCTAAATGGACGTTTTTACATTTTTAAAACACGATTATCTTCGATTATTTTGTAGAGGGTATTGCAGATTCCGAAAAATGACCTACTTTTGCACACGCAATCGAGACCTAGTGGTTGTTGCAAAACTGGTCCATTCGTCTAGGGGTTAGGACGCAAGATTTTCATTCTTGTAACAGGGGTT
>CAXYUU010000416.1:0-3399 GCA_964292015.1 uncultured Acetobacteroides sp. | reverse complement strand
TTGGTAGGCATTCCGCTAAAGTCGTCCCACTGTAGTTTAACATATGCCTTATCTGATGCACCCAATGACGTATTTTTAATTCGCCAGTACTCCCTGTCGCTTATGCCACTTAGCTGCGTTTTATCGAAAGATGAACTTACAGCACTTGGATTAGCCTTGTAATACTGCGCCTCCCAGAAGGATGGCGTTGTTGATGTTGATGTGTTCACCACGTTAACAGGAGCCGAGTGGTCAATATTACCAACCGGGAATGTAAAGCTAGAACCCAACAGCATACTCTTTTGTAATGACCCATCAACAAATGCATCGGCAAGCGCGTAACCATTTCGTGAATAGCCCGCACCAGTTGATGTTAGCCTAAGCATTTTTCCCGATGCAACATCGATTATCCCTCGGTTAAGCGATAGGAGGTTGGTAACATCAACCGAGGAACTTAAGGATACCTTTTGAACAGTTTGATTCTTTTGCAGCTGTAGGTTGTAGAACTGTTCTACCGCCGAACCTGCAATGCTTACTGTTTGTGCACCATCGCCCACCAGCTGCACCTGTGAGGTTCCCGGCACCCAAGCACCGGCACCAGCCTTATTATCCCAACTACCATAAAGACGTAGGATACCTTGGTTGGATGCCCCTAACTTTTTAACAACGCCACCATTAATCGTCAAATTCCCGTAAACGGTGTGGTAGCGGGAGTTTAGCGAAAGCGGAATAACCTTATCGCCTGTCCCTGTAAAATTGAGGTTAGGAAACTCGGTAAAGCGTGCATCTAGCGTTCCTGCACCATTAAGCTCTATGGTAGAAACCGATTGGTTAGTAAAAGCTGTAAGGTCGCCACCGGGTGGTAGAAACTGACCTCCAAAGGCACTAATCTTTAATGTACCCACACCCGCTAGCTTACGGAAATCGTGGTAAATTTTATTTTGTAGATTAAGCGTACCATTAAGTTCGAGGCTATATGCTTGTCTTGTATCCTGTGTAATTGTAATAGTATGCCCTGTTCTGATTATTACCCTGTGCCCATTAGGACCGCTAGTAGGTACCGTATAGTTTGCAGGTACATCTGGGTCTTCAGGTTTCTTTACTAACCAAGAACTTCCTACCTCCCAATTCCCGCTTGCCGTATTAGAGTAGTAAACGGGTTTACCGTAAAGGTTACCGGTATGAGCAATGGTGTATTCACCCTTTAGGTAGTCTTTATTCGAGATGGTAAAAAATTTACCGGTTGTATTAATTGTTGCATCGGTAATGCCTCCTAACGGGTACCAGTTATCCGTAACAAATCGTCCCACCTTTGAATTGGTATCAAATGTTTTAGCCGAAACGTAGTTAAACTGCATGGTTGCAGCATAACCTGAAAGGTTAGACGAAGGATCAACTACCCAATAGTAATCAAGGTTTTGTCCTTTATTTGCCGGATCAACCAGCATAGGATGCTCGGAGTTAATAGGCCGGATTCGTACACTCCCTCCATCAACACTATTATTGCTAAGGGTAATGGTTGCGGGTGTGTATTTACCCCCGGCAATACCTAGAGGATATACAAAGGTAACAGCTGCTACCGATTGGGGGAATACCTTTTCAACACCCTTATCGCGATAGATACCGTTGCTCATTATATACATGCTACTGCTAGCACCTTGAATTTCGGCATTAGCACCAAGTCGTAGCAGGTTCTCATCGATATTAAGAATCCCTTTACTAAAGGTAAGCCTGTTGTTTATGGTAAACTCATCATCGAAGGTTACTCCGGTGCCATTTTTAATGGTAACGTTACCAAAAATACCCTTAACATCACTCCATACACGTTGTGCCACTTGGGTTGTACCATAGGCTATTGCACCATCGAATATAATACCTGTTGAGGCGTTTGCGTCACTCTCATGAATACCTGTATTCTTCATGTCACCTTTAACCGCAATGGTGTTTCCCTTATCTTGTAGCGTTCCTGCCGATAAATCGAACATTTTTTCGACAAGTACATTTGAGGAAGTGCCTAGTGTAAGCTTTGCGCCGGGCTTATTCACTACAAGAGTCGAAAAAGTCACATTGCTTCCTGATGTGCCTACAATTTGGCCATCAATATTTCGATTAAACGTGGTGGTTTGGGTCGCTCCTGCGGCAGCCCCATGCTGAAAACCATCGTTCGGCTGATAGTTAAATAACGATCGGCCTATTGTTAGGTCAAGACCATTGGCTTTAAACTTACCGCTAGATACGATTGTCAGGTCATTCAAAATCTGTAACGGATAAATGGTGTTTGTGGCTGTAATGCTACCCCCTATCACCACCGATGGTAAAAGACAGGATGCCGAAAGACGAATACCCTTGCTATTAGAACTCGATGCTCCCAACTCAACAACACCGCCCGTAACGGTAGACGACTCGGGATCGACATTCAAATCGCCAAAGTTTACGCCACCGCCTTCGTATATTTTAATGGTTCCTCCATTCATGTTGAATACAGATCCAGGGTTTAGCACCTCGAACTTGGCTCGTTGCGAATTCCTAAATGTAGATAGGGAATAGTTGGGGCTATCATTTTGATTCTTTCCTAGAATATGAACCGTACCACCACTCTGATAGTAGCGCAACGATCCCACAAATTGGGCAACGCTACGGCGTATTTGCCCGCCAACGTAGAGGTTACCTCCTTCAACTTGAATGGTAGGTTCTCCGCTAGCTCCTACTTCTATATCATAGTTATAAACACCAACTTTTGGTCCAACGTACAAATCCCCTAGTTTAACACTCAACTTACCAAACAGCAGGATATCGCCATCGTTGCCGTAAGCATTGCTATTAACGGTAATCGTTGCCGAAGAATTATCAACTGTAAGCGCGGCTGTTGCTGGTATGGTAAATCCTCTACCCGTAGGATGGTTAATATTCAACGTTGCGCCGCCATTTATCAAGAGTTCCCCATTTAGTAGGCTGGTAGAACCGTCAATGGTGGTATTGGCATTGCTTACGGTTAACCTTGTTGATGCCGACGCACCCTTATCAACTACCAAATCTTTTATCTTAACACTCCCAGTCCCCGATATTTCTCTGGAATTGCTCCCCCTAAACGTTAGGGTTGAGTTGTTTGAATCAAAAGAACCGGCAACCGCCAAATCGCCAGCAATGCTAATGGCATGTCCTGTTCCACCCGTTACCTGAAAGTTGGCAGCTGATGCAACATCAACTTTATTGCCAACGGTAACTGTATGTGTATCCGCACCTGTAATATAAAAGTTACCCTGTGTCAGAACAAGATTATTGCCAACGCTAATATTGGTTGCCGTACTATTGGTTGCCAATACCGATGACGCTGAGTTACCCGATAGCGTTAAATTGTTGTATATGGTAGTTGCACCTGAAGGAAAGGTATAGGTAACGTTCGTTTGTGAAACTTTGAGA
>CAXYUU010000415.1:0-3402 GCA_964292015.1 uncultured Acetobacteroides sp. | reverse complement strand
CTTACCCAGTGCGGTTCCCTGTTGTGGAACCATATTGGGGTTTATTGAGCTAAACAACATCTTGGCTGTCGCAAAATCAGAGGTAATAGGAAGCTGGGTGTAGGCATCTCCTGCAAACACCACCAATCCTAACTTATCATCCCTAAGCTTATCCACCAAACGAGATATAGCAAGCTTAGCCGTAGTTAACCTATCGGGTTTAAAGTCGTCGGCAAGCATGCTGTTCGACACATCGAGTGCCACAACAATTTCAACGCCACGACTTTTAACCTCCTTTATTTTTGAACCAAACTGTGGCTGTGCTAGAGAAAGCACCAAAAAGGCGTACGCCAAACAGCAAAGGATAAACTTTAGTAGCAACCTTCTATTGGAAACATTTGGTGCAAGCAGACCAATTATTGGTAGCTGCCCATACTTCTCCATATTCTTTCGGCGCGTACGAGCAAAATAGTAGTACAGCACTACCAAAAGTGGAATAACTAGCAGAAGGTAAAAGTATACTGGATGTGCAAATCTAAACATGAAACTACATTTTTAAGGGATCCTCTTAAGAATCGAATACCTAAACAGCGCTTCAACCAAAAGTATTCCAAGGGCGAGCAGGATAAAAAACCCATACTCTTCGCTACGTTTGGTGTACCTGTCTACCTGAAACTTGGTACGTTCAAGCTCGTTTATCTTGTTGTAAATTTCCGAAAGTTTGGTATTGTCGGTTGCCCTAAAATATTCGCCCCCGGTTATTTGCGAAACTTTACGAAGCATATCCTCGTCAATCTGAACGTCGGCATACCCCATTTGTACGCCAAAGTCGGTTGCCATAGGGGTTAACGCCTTACCGCGAGTTCCTACACCAATGGTATAAACACGAATGCCAAATGTCTTTGCTATTTCGGCTGCGGTAAGGGGGGCTACCTCGCCAAGGTTGTTTACCCCATCGGTCATAAGGATAATCACCTTGCTCTTCGACTTGCTCTCCTTTAAACGCGCCACCGCGGTAGCCAAGCCATTACCAATTGCCGTACCATCGGTAAGCATTCCGCTTTTAACATCTTTAGTAAGGTTAATGAGCGCAGCATGATCGGTGGTAAGTGGCGATTGGGTAAAGCTTTCGCCGGAGAATACCACCAAACCAATTCGATCGTTAGGTCGGTCGGCAATAAACTGAATGGCAACATCTTTAGCCGCAGAGATTCTATCGGGTTTAAAATCTCGGGCAAGCATACTGCTTGATATGTCCATGGCTAGAACAATATCGATACCTTCGGTAGATACGTTGTTCTTGTTTTCGGTAGACTGCGGACGAGCCAACGCCACAATAATAAGAACAACGACCAAACATCGGAGTATAAACGGTATATGACGAAGCCTGCGACGAGTCGAGGACTTGACATTCTTCAGTTGTGCCACCGAAGACACCGTTAACTTAGGGGTAAAATGCTTATTCCTTAAGACATACCACACCACTAGCGGCACAAGCAGCAGTAGCAGGTAGAGGTAATTGGGATTATATAGTATCAAGCTACTCATGAGTATCTAGTTGTTTTCGTTTGATGATTGTACCTCGACCTTCACGCTGCTACTTTTAGAATCGGCAACAGGTGTAAGCTCCTTTGAATCATCAATAAAATCGTAAACACATTTAGCGGCACTGTCGTTTTCGATAGGATCGGCATTGTGCTTTGCAAACTTTACCAAGTCGGAGGTGTTGAGCATTACCATTAGCCTATCGTATACCGAGCTATTGGAGTAGCCCTGTTCCTTAACCGCAATAAGAATTTCGAACGATGTCATCTCCATCGCGCTAATATCCAAGCGCATTTCGAGATACTTACGTAAGATATCGGTAAGCTCAGAGTAGTACTCCTTCACGTAGCCATTTTGCCAAAGCTTTCGCTGCTTTAGCTGGTCGAGCTCGCGAAGTGCAATAACGTGTGCCGGCTCAACAACCTTTTTCCTAAACGTAAATATAGGCTCGTTCTTTTTCCGCTTAAAGTATCGGTAAATGCCGAAAATTAAAGCAACAAGAAGTAGAACCGAAAGGATGGCAAGCGCAATTTCTTGAAATGTGTACGGTGCCTTTACGTTACCCTTAATTCCGAACAAAGGAACCTTGGTACTATCAACGGCCACCGTGTTAACCCTTAGCTTAAGTGGTTGCGTTAGCAGCGTATCTACCTTCGAACCGTTAAAGAAGAGTACCGGAATTTGAGGAACTACGTAGCTACCCGAATCGTACGAGGTAATTAGGTAGCGCTTGGTTAAAAGCAGGCCACCATCTACCTCCGATGTGTCGGTAGCTAGCTGTCGTACTACTTCTAGTCCCGGTGCAATGGTATCTGGCAGATTAGGGAATCGAACCTTTCTCCCATCCGTAAGCTTTACCTGTAGGGTGAGTGCGGTTTGATTACCAATGAGAATTTTTGACGAATCGAGTCGAACTTTAAAATCTTGTGCCAGTACAGCAGAGCCAACCAAAAGCAGAAGCGATAGAATTCCTACTGTTTTTTTTACTACTCCCATTATCTATCGATGCTTAAAGAGTTTTACCAATGGTTTAACATAATCTTCGTTTGTAGCAACGCTTACCCAGTCTACGTGTGCCTTGGCAAATGCTGTAGACAGCGTATTTTGAGCTTCGTTCCACCACTTACCATATCCCAACCGAACCGCAGCCGATGATGTATCGACCCAAACCACCTCGCCAGTTTCGGCATCAACAGCTTCCAGTAGCCCAACATTGGGTAGCTCCACCTCTCTTGGATCGTAAATCATAATGGCACCCAGATCGTGCTTGTTACCAGCAATCTTTAACGCCTCCTCGAATCGAATCTTCGAAGGCGATTCGTCAAAGTCATTAAAATCGGAGAGTACAAATGCCGTACACCTTTTCTTAACCGCATTGGTTAGGTAGCGAAGTGCTTCGGCAATGTTGGTTTTATTGCTCTCGGGTTTCAGCTCAATAATTTCGCGAATGATACAAAGGATATGCGAACGTCCCTTTTTAGGAGGAATGAACTTTTCCACCTTATCGCTAAAGAAAATCACCCCAACCTTGTCGTTGTTCTGGATAGATGAAAACGAGAGCACCGCCGCTATTTCGGCAATGAGCTCGTTCTTAAACATTTTCTGCGTTCCGTATTGGCTCGATCCGCTCACATCAATAAGAAGCATGACGGTTAGCTCGCGCTCCTCTTCGAATATTTTGATGTAGGTATCGTTAAATCGAGCCGATACGTTCCAGTCTATATTACGTATGTCGTCGCCGTACTGGTACTCCCGAACCTCGCTAAAAGCCATACCACGCCCCTTAAAGGCGCTATGATACTCTCCTGCGAATATTTGGTTCGATAAGCCCCGCGACTTAATCTCAATTTTTCGAACTTTCTTTAGTAGCTCCGATGT
>CAXYUU010000414.1:0-3413 GCA_964292015.1 uncultured Acetobacteroides sp. | reverse complement strand
CTCCTTGGGGCTATTCCTATTTTTTGCCGATATGTTCATTATCCATTTTATTAACAGCCGAAGAAGGCGTAAGAAGTAGCTGCTATTTGGTATACCAATGAAGGCTAACGCCGAACCATTGTAACGCCTCAAGTTTGTTAAGTACGGTGCCGCATGCCTTACTACCTATAGCGTCGAAACTTTTGCAAGACGGTTCGCTCACCTAGTACATAACGTAAAGGTGAGATTCGAGAGTTCGGTTGCAATTATAGGCAATGACTAAATTTTGGAGAGGCAATTGTTGGGTTTTACTGCAAACAGGCTTGCTATTCGTAAACTTTATTCGTGTCGGCAGGTTTATTCAATTTCAGTAACCCATCCTAAACTTAACCGCCATGGATAGCTTGATACTCGTAAATAACACGGAGAAAAAACAGTACGAAATACACGTCGAAAATGTGGTGGCGCGAATTGAGTATGCTTTGGTAGGTGGGGTTGTAAAGCTACTGCATACCGAAGTACCCGTAGAGTTGAAAGGTAAAGGCGTTGCGTCGCAACTGGTGGGACTGGTGCTGAAAGATATTGAGCATCGAGGGTTAAAGGTGTTGCCCAAATGCCTATTTGTTGCCGGATACATTGATCGGCATCCCGATTGGAAACGAGTGGTGGTGGATGGTTCGGGAGTTTAGGTAAAGGTTTAAGTTGGATGAAGGATTTTGCTAACTTTAATTATTCGTAGTATTTTATTTTCCTTAGAATAGTTCTGTATGCTTTACTGCTCCCCTTTTTATAGTATTGCTTAAGAATCCAGTTACCATACTTGTCGTAATCGATGTGCTTATACTCTTCTTCTTCCCTATAACTATGCATGTCATTAATCGATGAACGAATAATTTTAGTTAGCGTTTCTAATGTTGTATAAATACTTTTCTCATTTTTATCACTGTAGAATATATGGATGTCATTTGTAATGCTATCGTTGTAGGTTTTTATAAATTCATAATAGAGTCTATTTTTTTTAGAAGAATTGTTCATTGTTTCTATTTTACGATAACCTTTGGCATTTTTAAAAACTTTATATAGTCCCCTTTCAGTATACTCTTTTCGAATTAGCGTATCGCCTGCTGTACTGTATTGATAGGTTGTTGTATCATTGGGGTAAAGGTATATTTCTTCCTTACCTTTTGTGAAACTTTTGGTAAGAGTAATTTTGGGTCCATTGGGCGTATTTATGTAAATTTTTTCAGAAAGACTATCGGTATCATTATATCTATACTTGTAATAGCATCTGAGGGTATTGTTTGTAATCCTACTACTGGTTATCGGTTGACCTTTTGAATTAAACGCTGTAACTATTTTGATCGTATATTTTTTATTTTGGTCAGAATACCATTCGAATTTGGATGGTATGGTTGTTCTGTTGCTATATTTTCTTCTTTCAATTAAATATCCTTTTCGATATACTTTATATATGCGCCCATACCTATCGAAAATGGTTGTTTCAGAGGGTGTAAATGTATTGGTTATGGAAGTGTCTTTAGCATAGTATGCTCCCTTTCTAACTATTCCTTTTTTATTCAGATGCACTTCATGATTAAAACAGATACTATCCTTATAGTTGTTGTTAAAAGTGATCTCAAAGACGTTTATGCATTTGACTCTTCCTTTGAAATCTATGTTGCCAAAGGATGCATAATTCATTTCCAAGAAGTCTTGTGAATATACGTTTGCAGATAGTAGCAATGTGAGGAGTAGTAAATAGTAGCGCATGGTTAAACCTATATTGGGATGGTTTATTTAGGATTAGGAGTAAAGTTAGAAAATTGTTTGGCAATAAAAAAATGCGGCCTCTACAAGCTGTCGAGGGCCCCATCTATTTATGCAATGTATCCTATCCTTTTTTACCCGTTTAGCTTATCGATCATCTGCATGCGGATTTGCATCTGGTGCAGGATGGTGCGGTCGTAGTCGTTCTTATCGTCGCCAAACTTGCAGTAGAGAACGAATAGCTCGATGGAGAAGAAGAAGATAAAAATCAACCCCCACACCACAAACGAAATAGGGCTTGACATAAGGATGTTAAATAGGATGGAGAGCTCCTCCAGGAATGATTTCTTATCCTTAACCTCCTTTTCTACCGTATTGCGAATGGTAAGCAGGCTGTTCTCCTTGGTGATCTTCAAATCGCGCAGCGTTTTAACCTGGTTGTCGAGCTGCCCGAGTAGCTCTATCTTCGGATTGGGCATCGACTGGCTCGAAGCAGTTTTGCCCACGGTTACCATTCTGCCGTTGGAATCCACCTTCGACTGTGTTTGGTTGGAGTATGCCGTAATGGTAGGGCTTTTGGTTATTTCGTTAATGATCTGTATCCGCTCTTTCTCCTTATGGGCAATGTTGCTGTCGAGTTGGGCAACCTGAGCGTTAATCTCCTTGGTTTTAATGGCCATTGCCTTATTCACCTTCTCCTGATCAATAGAGATGCGCTGGCTTTCGATATCGTCCTTAAACATCACCTGGTCGATGATTACCGATCCGATGATGGCCATAACGATACCAATAATAATACGGAATCGTTTTACCGAGGTGCTTTTACCAATGGTAAGGATAATTTGACGCTCGATTTGGATCACCATCACAATAAGAACAATAGCGCCGATTATCGAAATTAGCGTGCTGCCATGTAGGTAGCGGCTGGTAAATTCGAATCCGATAAATCCCCAAACCATGCTAATAATGAGCAGCGCCGAGGTAAACTTCTTTACCGCCTTGGCACTTGCCTCGCTCGAACTTTTCACAATGCTGTAGTTGTATCCCGTAAGGTAGCAACCCAGCTTAATCCACCAATCTTTCATGTAGGTTTGGGTTTTATAGGGTGATGTTCATTATTTTGGTTTGGGTGATGGCCGATAGCCCGCGCATGAACCCCCGTTGGTACGATAGCTTGATTCGTTCGCTCATGCCGGCGTTGTTGGCGGTCTCCTGTTGCAGCTGCTGTAGCTTATGGATGTGCTCTACGGCAATTTCGCGCTTAATTTTCAGCTCCTCGATAAGGTCGATAAGCCCGGCGCGGGTACGCGAGCCTATATGAAAGTCGATCTCCTTGAGCTTGTCGTCGTAGTAGAGGAACGAGCGCTCGATTAGGATTTGCAGATCGTACTGAAAGAGCTTGATGTTGTCAACCTTGTAGCTCTCGTCGGGATTGGTGAGGGCATCGTTGTACCCCTTCTCCTCGTAGTCGGCCTGAAGGAAGGCGTATATAGCCTCAATTCCCATAGAGGCCGAATCTACGACCGTTTGCTCGCCCGTATTATCGGCTTGTTTGGTTAGCGGAAGCGCCTCCACATCAGGATTGGCACCTGCTGCTTGACCTTTCTTCGAAAAATTGAATAGACCCATTGTGTTGTTGTTTTTAGGGTTAAGCAGTCGAAGCCGTT
>CAXYUU010000413.1:0-3414 GCA_964292015.1 uncultured Acetobacteroides sp. | reverse complement strand
CACTTTACCATTTCCCATTCGGACGTTATAGTGGCGCACCCGCCCTTTATAGTTTCCCACGCGCGTCTTATAGTGGAGCACCCGCACTTTATCATTTCCCATTCGCACTTTATAGTGGAGCACCCGCACTTTATCATTTCTCATTCGGACTTTATAGTGGCGCACTCGCACTTTATCATTTCCCATTCGGACTTTATAGTGGCGCACCCGCACTTTATAATCTTCCACTCGCACTTTATCATTTCTCATTCGGACTTTATAGTGGCGCACCCGCACTTTATAATTTCCCATTCGGACTTTATAGTGGCGCACCCGCACTTTATAGTTTCCCACTCGCGACTTATAGTGGAGCCCCCGTCCCTTATAGTCTTTCCCCATCTCTTTTTGGTGGAGTGTCTGCATAGTCTAGTTTCTCATATCTAACATCTCATATCTCATATCTCATATCTCCCATCTCCCGTCTCCCATCCCATATCTCAAAAAAAAACGAGGCCCCATCACGGATGCCTCGTTCGTTAATTCTGTTTTCGATCTTCGATTCGAGAGGTCTTATCCACCTTTGTCGATCCCCTCTCAAATCGCACTTCTCAAATCTCCCCACTCATTTCCCTAGTAGCTATTCTGAAGCGTAGCGCTAAACTCCTTAGGCTGTGCGGGCGAGTCGCCATCCAGGCCAAACTTAGGTTCGTACTTGCCCGCCGGCATATCGCCTAGGGTATAGTAGTTGCAGCTGCGGCCCACCGATATCTCCTTGGTCATGGCCGTAGCAATCATGCTTCCCACCAGGTTGCCCAGGGCGCTGCCGGTGTTTACGTTGGGCCGGTAGGTGATATGCCCCTTTCGGTTAAAGAGGATCTCGTCGGTTTTGGTGCTCTTCAGGATGTACTCGATGCTCACGTTCACCTCCCCGGCCAGTGCCGTCTTACGCCAGTCGTGAATAATGGTGAATAGCACCGCGTCCACGCCAAAGGCCTCGCCCACGCGCTTCATCGAGTTGTTCAGCAGCAGCTCGGCATCGTACACGCTCTCCTCCTTCATAATCTCCATCGACAGCAGGGGAGGTAGCACGTAGTATCCCCTTAGGGTAAGCGGAACCACCAGCGAGCTGTAGAAAAGCTCCTTGGCCTCCACCTTGGTGCTCCGGTTAATCGGCGGAAGCGTGAGGATGGTCAGCGGCTTCTCCTGGTACATTTGGCTGTAGGTCTCCCGTTTGGGCGTAAGCTTTTGGGCGCAGCTGGCCAGCACCAGCGCCGCGATGGCAAGTAGGAGTAGCTTTTTCATTTCTCGGCTCGTTTAATGATTCGTTCTACAAACACCGCCGATTCGGGGTAAAAGGTAACCTCCTGCTTCAGCAGCTCCTTACCTTTTGCCACCTCGCCCTTTTTCAGGAGCAGGTATCCGTAGTCGGCACAAATTCCCGGAGCAGGTCGGTTGCTCGATCCGGGGGTCTTAATCAGCTTTTGGTACACCACAACCAGCTCCTGCAAGCTCTTCTCATCGTTAGCCTTGGTGTAGCTGTACACGGCATTGTCGTAGCCGCTCCAGTTGTAGATGGCCTGAGGTGCGCACGAGCCCAGCAGCAGGGCTACGGCCGTAATGGCGAGGAGCTTTTTCATGGGAGCACAATTTTTTTGGTTTCCTGAAGGCCTATAAGTACGATTTGCTGGTACAGCACCCGCTCGCCCTGAAGCACCTTAATGGCATGCCTGCCCGGCGTGGTGGTAATCGGCTTTGCCTGCAGCTGCTTTTTAGTCTTAAACACCTTTTCCATCAGTATCGGCTGTTCGTTGTCTATAACGATGGAGATGTTCTTGCGGTAGTCGGGATTGTCGGTGGTAACCAGTACAAACGACACGTTCTCCTTACCTGCCGATAGCGTTTGGTAGGTGGTCCGGCAGCCCACCAGGCTTACGATGGCCAGTACGGCCAGAAGTAGGTATTTTTTCATCGCTTACTTTTTTTGTTGGGTGATGTAGTAGCTCTCCAAACGGCTGGCGTCAACGCCGCCTTCGGTAATGGTGCCGATCGAAATCTGCTCCTCGGGCATGTTGCCCATCGTTTGCTCAATCTTCAGCTTGCCAACAGGCTTGCCGGGCAGCTCAATCAGCATGCCAGTTTGCGGATTCTTCACCTTCCTGCCCTTTTCGACGATGCTAAACACGTCGCCGGCAGCAATACCCTGTGCCGCCCCGCCCGATACGATGTACGAGCCATCCTCCACGCTCAGGAGGTAGGCCTTCCACACGTTGTTGGTGCACTGGTTGATGATGTTCTCCACCAGCTTGGTGATGGCCGCCGAAATCGCCTTGTCCGATAGCGTTGCATCGAAGTCGGCGCTTTTGCCAAAGCCCATCACCTGCTTGTCGGTGGTTTCGGCCTCGCCCTTGGCCTCGCCGCTGTAAATTACCAGCCCGGTCGATACGTCTACCAGCCTAATGCTGATGCCCGCCTCCACGATCTGCTTCTTGCTATTCGAGAACAGCTTTTGCTCGCCCACGTTCTTGCGGCCGTACTCGGTAATCGAGCCAATAATCAGGAAGTCGGCGCCAATCTTTTGGCTGATGCCCCCGCCGGTATTCAGCTCGCTTACAATTTTGTCGTAATCCTGACGCTCGATGAGCAAAAACTTATCCGAGCTGGCCAGCTTGGTCATCAAAATGTCCGATGCCTGCTTGCCCATCGGGTCGTTACCCTTGTCGTAGAATACGCTCTTGGAGTACTGCGTCTCGTTCGAGAAGCGGCCAATGGCCACCTTACGCTTTAAGCTCTTCTCCTGCGAAAAGCCCGGCAAGCTGCAGGCAATCGCTAGAGCTGCTAGAAGAATTGTTTTCATTTTCATACGTCGATACTTATTAGTGTTTTGAATACTGCGGCTTTTGCCCAATGGTTAAGCCTACCCCTTTTGCCTGGCCTTCCGATTCCGTTAGGCCGATGTTGGTACGGCTGCCTATACGTTTGGGCCCCACTGATAGGTAATGCTGTTGAGCAATTTACAAAAGAGTTTTTGTTTTTTAAACTTTTGTGAAGATGTTTCTTTCGCCTCACCCCACATTGTACGGCAAAATGTTTCCCTCCCCATCGGCGATTCCGCTTACACGGCGCTTCCCCTTTATTCTTGTTGCCAGATAGCCGTCCGCTTTCCCCATACCCTAGGCACCCCAGTGGGCCCCCTCAGCAATGTCGAACCCTGTCCGCACCCGTTAAAAAACGCACCCGTTGCTTCACCCTACATACCATGTAGAGCTTTTGGGGTAGGTTTCGTACTGGGTTTATTCCACATTTTTTGTCGCAACTCCGCATCAATGGTATTACGACACGCTACAAAACTTTTTCATTTTTCGAAGATTTATTTCGAAGTGCCATTTATAAGAATAAACCCCAACCTTTCCTCGGAGCAATTCCCCTCCTTCACAA
>CAXYUU010000412.1:0-3426 GCA_964292015.1 uncultured Acetobacteroides sp. | reverse complement strand
CTCATTGTTTGTCGTGTGTCTTGATACGTGATTCGTGATACCGACCTCTTAAGACTACACCTTACACCCTAACCAACAACATAGCTGAACATTACAACCACACTGTCCAAATTAGCATTTCAAATCGAAAGGTAAATCAAGGAATCAGCTCCGCTTCAATACCATTCTGCAAACAATACAACAAATTGATTAGCAAACGGTTGATTTAACACTTTTCTGTTGTCAAAGTCAAATAAGCCAATAATTTTGACATCCTAAAGCACTAAGAAAAAGTCGTAAAAATGGCTTACGAGCAACGAACATCAAACAGTAATAAACATGAGCAGCAACCTAGTAGACATCGATCTTGAGAAAAGAATAGAAGTAAAAAGACACCTGCTAAATCCAACAGGCTATTTCGAAAATTTTCAGGTCGATCTTTCAAGATACATTCCCTCCATTGAACCTCAATGGATTTATGGACTCATTAATATCGAAGAGGCAACTTCGTTCCAATTTGCCGTACTCGAAGATCTATAGCGAACGCCAGCAGGCAAAAAAAGCATAAGAATACTTTAGACAATTGGTCTATTTTTAGTAGAAGTAATTTTGCAAATTTCAAAGGGGTGACTTGTAGTGATACATTACACCCCTCTGCTTCAATAAATAGTACCCACCCTTAGAATCCAACAGCCCAACAACGGCTCTACGATCACGCAATTCTCCCTTTCTCCACCCCCATTTCTACCCTTCAAGCCCAATCTAAAGAAATATTAGGTGTCCGATTAAACATTTGACGGACTTAAACGTATTAAATTAATCTAAAATTACGACTATGATAAACAGTAGAATGCTTGAGGCCTTAAACAGTCAAATTAATGCCGAACTTTGGTCGTCGTACCTATACCTGTCGATGTCGGCAGATTTTGAAAGTAAGGGATTTGAAGGTTTTGCCCACTGGTTTAAGATGCAGTACCACGAGGAAACAGCGCATGCGCTCAAATTCTTCGATTACATTAACGACAGAAGTGGTACCGTTAGGCTCCATGCCATAAAGGAAATACCCCAAACGTGGGCAACCCCACTTACCGCCTTCGAAGAAGTTATGTCGCACGAGGTTAAGGTTACCGAGCTTATTCATAACCTTATGGATATTGCCATTCAGGAAAAGGACTACGCTACACAAAACTTCCTTCGCTATTTTATCGACGAACAAGTTGAGGAGGAAAAGAATGCCCAAACCATTATCGACAAGCTTAAACGGGTTGGCGACGGTGGCGGATTGGTATATATCGACAAGGAGCTTAAGAAAAGACAGTAAGCCCATCAACCTAATATAGTAAAAGCCACAGATTTGAAAATTTGTGGCTTTTACTATATCTCACCTCCTTGCCATCTTTACAATGGGACTTTCATCAAAAAGTAAGCACCTGATATAATATAGGTACAAACCTACGGTTGCATAAAGCAGTAACAGTATGCAAAAAAAGAAGTGCCCCCAAAAGAGCACTCCTTAAATATACTATGCAACAACAGCGAACTTCGCTATCTCAGTTCTAGTAAACGAATCGTTCTACCTTAACCTCTTCTGCAAGCTCGCGGAATTTCGGACCAATAGTCATGTAGTGCGGGGTTTGCTGATGTGCCTTTACCGCTGCTTCACTCTCCCACGTTTCAAAAATCAGTATTTTTTCGTCGGCATTAACCGACTCGTAAATATCGTACGCAAAACAACCCTTTTCGAGCTGCGAGTTAACCGCTAATACGTCTAGGTGCTCAAGAAGCTTAGCCCTATTCTCTTCGTTTACTATCAGTTGAACATTAATTCTAATCATAGCAATTCGTTTTAATTGAAAGGGTAATATATCCAAATAGAAGTTTATTCATCTCCATTTAGCAAAAATTAATGGTGTAATTTTTATTTCTAAAAGAGCGGCACAAACAGTAGAGATAAGTATCAAAACAAGAAGAACATTCCATCGTAGTGACGATTTTCATACTACATCCTACTGCTGCTTATATCCAAAGTCCCCCCTACTAAAATACTATCCATACCAACCCGCACTGCTACATTTAGACCAAAATTGCTCATCGCCAGCTATAGAAAGGTAAACTTTGCTCCAAACGATAGGTTGATGATATCCATTAACCCTATGTACCTACTATTTACCGCGCTAATAATATATAGGTCGTTTGTATTAAACTCGTAAAACAACGAAATGGAATCTCCCTTTAGGTATGTTAAAAATTTAAACTCCACATTCTGCCCAACAAACACGTTAAATCGGGTATTTAAGGCCCAGAAGTAGTAATTCTTCGGATACCTATCGGGCAATCGCTCCCAAAAGTACTGACCAAATATCTTATTCATGTAAATGCCCGCAGTAATCGGTTCTATATTAATCCGATCACCAAGTTGAACATGAAAGGGTTTGTACGCCTGCTTTATTGTAAAGGTTATATGGGTAGGACTAGCCCCCGATTCATTGATGAAGCCAAGGAATACGTTCGTCTCCCACTGTCGCCTCTTACCATAATCCCAACCAGGACCAGCCGATAGTGTACCCATATCGCCTGCATACTGAAGCTTTACATGCGTTGGAATCAATCCATTCCATGTTGATATGTAATTCTGCTTTAACCCTAAATCTATTTGTGCATACGACGTCATGCAAATAGCAATCCCTAGTATTCCTAATCCTATTTTTCTCATTATCATTCAGCCTAAAAATAAACTACTTCATGCGAGTAAGAACCTTTTGCCACCGTAAACACCATGTAGCTCCTTTTATGAATATCATCACACCCATAGTATAATAGCCCATCATTAAAGAAATCATTTTTCATTAGCGAATGCGCATGAGCGTGAATGCAGAAGAGCGGATTCTTAAACCTCTTTATCGTACTCTCGAAATAATTCGCTGTATTGTTATTAAACTCCAGGTCAAAAGGCTCAACATGCATCCCTACTATGGTTTGCTCGTAATTCTCATCGGTTCTGGCAAGTTCTTTAAGCATAAACCCAAAGTCGGGGATGGGGGTAGAGTAGTCGAATTCCAGCGCGTTGGTATTGAGAAGCAAAAACTTTGTTTGCTTAAACACAAATGAGAAGTTATACTCTCCATATATCGAACGGTACACCTCCTTACCATGCCCAAGGATGTCGTGATTGCCAATAATGGCAACATAGGGAACGTGGAGCTTATGCATGATATCGTTAATCCACAAATACTCCTTAGCCATCCCAAAATCGGTGATATCGCCCCCATGTATTACAAAATCAATATCGGTCCTCCTGTTTAGCGCCTTTACAAAGGCGACAGTTTGGTCGTACGAGCGTTGGGTATCGCCCATAAAGATAAAACGAATGGTATCGCCCTTGGCAGCTCCTTTCGAGGCTACAATCCTATCAATTCCCTTCCTGTTTAAATCGGAGTACTTTCTACT
>CAXYUU010000411.1:0-3438 GCA_964292015.1 uncultured Acetobacteroides sp. | reverse complement strand
GGAAAGGCGCTTGTCTAGCGTCTCGATGTATCCGAGGTTCTTTCCGATGGTGGTGTGCGGCATGCTGGTGGGCACCAGCAGAAACGATCCCTCGTTTAGCGAGGCCATAAACTCCTTGCCGGTTCCGGGGAATGCCTTGGTTGGGCCTTCCCATACCGCTGTTTGACGGAAGCTTTGCCAGCCCACCTTTTCGAAGCCGTTTGCCACGAATCCGAATACCCTATCGAAACCCTGCCAAACAAGGATGCCAAACAGCAGGGTGAAAATGGGGAGGAGTAGGAATTTCCACTTGTTGCTTAGTGCCCAGCGCAGTATTTGTTCGTAGTAGCGCACCATCGAAATGAGTGCGGCAAGTATTGTTGTTATTATCCCGGCAACAAACAGGAAGTTTACCAACGTGCTGTTGTGCGCGCCTAAGGGTAGCCACTCCTTGGCAAGAAAGTACACCGCAGTAAGTACCGTTATGGCAATGTTGATGTAGTTGGGGTACTCCCTGCGCGTATCGGACCAGCGGTAGGCCAGCAGGTTGTTTACTCCTACGGCAATTAACGCCAGTGCGGGAATGGTTTGCCATGTAACCAGAAAAACAGTTCCGGCAACCACGAGTCCGCCATTCAAATAGCGGCGTATTTTCTTTATGTCGATGCGGATGTCGAAGAGGATGTGCATTAGGGTGGGGAGCACCACTATGCCAAGTATGAAT
This sequence comes from uncultured Acetobacteroides sp., assembly GCA_964292015.1. GTDB lineage: Bacteria > Bacteroidota > Bacteroidia > Bacteroidales > ZOR0009 > Acetobacteroides. Next base: position 2,735 of record CAXYUU010000411.1, on the reverse strand, counting down.
GCCGATATCAGGGCAAATGTCTTGGTAAATGCTAGGGGGTGGAATAGCTTACCTTCGGCGGCCTCCATGGCAAAAACGGGAAGAAAGCTGACAATGGTGGTGGCTATCGAGGTAACCACCGCGGCACGTACCTCGGTAGTTGCATTGTAGATAACCGTGAGAAGACGCTTTCCGCGTACCCCCTTATTTTCGGGCATTTCCAGATGTCGGAGGATGTTTTCCACATCCACAATGCCGATGTCTACCATTACGCCAATGGCAATGGCAATACCCGATAGGGCTACGATGTTGGCATCGACCCCGAAGAAGTGCATGAGGATAAAGGTCATCAGCACGCCAATTGGCAGCAGTCCGGCCACAATGATAGAGGCTCTCAGGTTTAGCACCAGCACAATTATGACGATGATGCTGATGAGGATTTCGTGCGATAGCGCCGATTCCAACGTGCCGATGGTCTCCTTAATCAGCCCCGTACGGTCGTAGAAGGGCACAACGGTAACCTTCGATACGCTTCCATCGGGTAGCGTCTTTTTGGGCATACCCGCCTCAAGCTCCTTTACCTTATTCTTTACGTTGTTGATAACCTCCATTGGGTTTGATCCGTAGCGGGCAACCACCACCGCGCCTACCGCTTCCGATCCGGCCTTGTCCAAGCCTCCACGGCGTGTTGCCGGTCCAAAGGTGGTGACTCCCACATCCTTTATCCGAACGGGTACATTGTTACGAACCGCCACCACCGAGTTTTCGAGGTCGTCGAGGCTTTTCACGTATCCCAGTCCGCGGATGATGTACTCCACATTGTTGAGCTCAACGGTTTCGGCACCGATGTCGAGGTTGCTCTTGCGTACGGCGTTCATCACATCCATCACCGATACGTTAAAGGACTTCAGCGCATCGGGATTAATGTCTACCTGATACTCCTTCACGAATCCGCCAGCCGATGCCACCTCCGATACGCCTTCGGCTGTCGATAGGCCGTACTTAACGTAGAAGTCCTGTATCGTCCGAAGCTCCTGAGGGCTCCATCCTCCGGTAGGCTTACCCGTCTTGGGATCTCGTCCTTCGAGGGTGTACCAGTATATTTGCCCAAGCGCAGTGGCATCGGGGCCAAGCGTTGGGGTAACATCGGCAGGAAGTGTTCCTGCCGGAAGCGAGTTGAGCTTTTCGAGAATACGGGAGCGGCTCCAGTAAAACTCCACATCATCCTTAAATATGATGTAGATGAACGACATTCCAAACATCGAGGTGCTACGCACCGTTTTTACGCCCGGGATGCCCAGTAGCGAGGTGGTTAGCGGGTAGGTTACCTGATCTTGGATATCCTTGGGCGAACGACCCATCCATTCGGTGGCAACAATTTGCTGGTTGTCGCCAATGTCGGGGATGGCATCTACCGGGATTGGATCGCGGGGCAAGGCGCCCGTCTTCCAGCTAAAGGGCGAGTACGCTATTCCCATCACCACAAAGGCAATCAGGAATATGAAGGTAATCAGCCTATTTTCGAGGAAATATTTTACAAGTCGATTAAACATAGCTTCAACACGTTAAATGGATTAGTAGGCTAATGCACCAGCCGAATAGTTCAGCTGGTACATTAGCATTATTCAAGTAAACCGATTGCTTGATTCTACTTTTTCCTGTTGTATTGGCAGCATCCTGGCAGACTTTTGTAGGTGTTGTTGCTAGCCTTGAACTTTTCGGTATCGTGGCCTACTGCGGCGATCTTTTTTTGAATGTCATCGCTCTTCACCTTCGTAGGGTTGTAAACTAAGGTTAGCATCTTAGTTTTAACATTCCATACGGCTTTGCTAACTCCTTCTACATTTGCAGCATTCTCAATACGAGATTTACACATGTCGCAATTGCCCCAAACCTTTATAGTTTCGGTTTTTGTTGTGGCCATTTTAGATTGGTCGTGCATTTGGGCAAATGAGGAAAGGCTTATTACCACTGTCAATAGGGCAGCCAAAACGAATTTTACTAGTTTCATCTACTTAATTTTAACGTGTTAATACGAAACGAGCATGAACAGATGGATTCGTCAAATGAGATGAAAATCTATCATGCGAGTTACATGTGACCATTAAAGGCAAATACTTCCATATGAAATATACGGAAATAGCAATGCGTTAGCAAATGGGCTGCTGCTCATTACTAAACACAGGGAGGGTAAGAAGAGTCAAATACGAAATACACAAATATAGGACAGGCTAACCATGCTGGTTAGTAATTTACCTGGTGGTTCGACACTTGTGGTTGGCTGAGTAGAAGCCGTTAAGGTGCAAGATGTATAGCTTACAGGGATGGAGAATACCTGTAGCTGCTGTTTGGCTATATCAAGATGGAATGTAGATGGGCTGTAGCTGCTATCGACAGCGTATACCGATACCTGGTTTTGGCAGCAGTTAGACGATACGTTACTGTTTGATGCGCACGAACCCGAAGACTCTTCCATACCGCATGAGGCAATCTGTCCCGAGAAAGACCATTTCACGGCTGCAACTTCCCCACCACAAATATGTGTGGCAATGGAGAGGTGCATCCCCGAAAGGAGGATCAAAATGGCAAATGATATGGAAAGTATTTTCTTCATTGAGTATGGTAACGCAAGAAATGAAAATTAATCGAGAAGTTAATAAGGAGTTAGACGAAGTTATTTCAGTGGGTAAACGAAGTTAGAGGAAGAATGTTGAAGTCATAGAAGTCATAGAAGTCAAAGAAGACAAAGAAGTCAA
>CAXYUU010000410.1:0-3443 GCA_964292015.1 uncultured Acetobacteroides sp. | reverse complement strand
TTGGGTCTTTCGAAGCTCGAGATTGATGTTGCCCTCGACAACGTGGCCTACGGCGACATAAAGTTCCTTTACCTTTCGCCCGAGCGTTTGGGCACCGACCTGTTTCTGGCTCGACTGCAAAAGATGACCATCAGCATGATTGCCGTAGATGAGTCGCACTGCATCTCGCAGTGGGGCTACGACTTTAGGCCGTCGTACATGGAGATTGCCAACCTCCGACTGCACCTGCCCGATGTGCCCATCCTAGCCGTTACCGCTACGGCAACGCCCGAGGTGGCCAACGACATCTGCATAAAGCTCAACTTCAAAAACGAAAATAGATACCAGTCGAGCTTCGAGCGATCGAACCTGGCCTACGTGGTGCGCCAGTGCGACGATAAGGAGCAGCAGCTCATCAAAATTGCCAACAACGTTAAGGGGACGGGCGTGGTGTACGTTCGTAACCGCAATAAAACTAAGGAGATTTCGGAGCTGCTGGTTAAGGCTGGCATATCTGCCGACTTCTACCATGCCGGCCTGTCTACCGAAATGCGAAGCCTTAAGCAGGATAGGTGGATTAAGGGTCAGATCCGCGTTATTGTGGCCACCAATGCATTCGGGATGGGTATCGACAAGTCGGATGTTCGCTTTGTGGTGCATATGGATGTACCCGACTGCGTGGAGGCCTACTTTCAGGAGGCTGGCCGTGGGGGGCGCGACCTAAAAAAGGCGTATGCCGTCATGCTGTACAACCAATCGGACGAAAGTAAAGCACGGGAAAAGCTCGAGAAATCGTTCCCTCCCATCGACGAGCTCAAACGAATTTACAACGCCCTGTACTCCTACCACAACATCCCCTATGGTGGCGGTAAGGGGCAGGTGTTCGACTTCAACCTAATAGCATTCTGCACCCAGTACCGAATGTACTCCCTCGACGTGTACAACGCCCTTCAAATACTTAAGGGCGAAGGATACCTAGAGGTTACCAGCGAAATCGACAACCCGTCGAGGGCCATGTTTACCGTGTCGCGCGAGGACTTGTACCGGATACAGGTATCAAGCAAGGAGCTCGAAGCCATCACCAAGTTGCTGCTACGAACCTACACCGGCCTATTTTCGAACTTTGCCAATATCGATGAAGGCTACCTGGCCAAGGTATCGGGGGGGACGCATCAGGTGATTTACGACCTGCTCAAGAAGTTGGCCAAGGCCAACGTGATCAGCTACATTCCCCGAAAGAAGACACCGCTAATCATATTTACCGAGGAGCGCCTCGACGATAAGAACATCCGCTTCTCGCCCGAGAGCTACCGGTATCGTAAAGATCGCTACCAGCAGCGGCTAAACGCCATACTCGACTACGCCAACACCCGCCAGTGCCGAAACCAGCAGCTGCTGGCCTACTTTGGCGAAAAGATAGATAGGCAGTGTGGGATTTGCGACGTTTGCCTCGAAAAATCGGAACTCGACCTAACCAACTTCGAGCTGAACACCATCCGAAACGAGATAGCCAAGGCAATAGGCAAAAATGGAGCGCTACCAAATGCCATCGCCGATGCGGTTAAGTACCCCGCCGAAAAAGTTACCACCGTGCTTAGCTGGATGATCGACAACCAGCTGGTCGAGGTTATTGGCGAGAAGGTTGTACTCCGAAGCTAGCCTTTACCTACCGCTTACACTCCATCTACCAGTAATCCTAAAAAAATGTGCGTACATTTTATAAAAACAAAGCTCATTTTGATCGATATTAGCTCATTTTGTTTAGTTTTGCCCCAAACTAAAATTTAATCTACTTCAATGACGGAAAAAATACACAAGGTTCTCTCAGATTCTAAAGCGGCTCGTTGGACAGCCTTAGGCTTAGTTGCCTTTTTGATGTTCTGCGGATATTTCGTGACAGATGTAATGGCACCACTTAAGGGATTGCTCGAAGGCCAACTCCACTGGAATAGCGTTGACTATGGCATTTTCACTAGTGCATACGGCTGGTTCAACGTATTTTTATTCATGCTCATTTTCGGCGGTATTATCCTCGACAAAATGGGTGTTCGCTTTACCGGCTTAATGGCAGCCATCATCATGTTTGTTGGGGTTTGCATTAAATTCTGGGCTATAACCACCCACGTGCTCGATGGCCAAATGTGGCATATCTTGTTCTGGGATGTAAATGCTCAGGTACTACTTGCCGGACTTGGTTTTGCCATCTTTGGTGTAGGTATCGAAATTGCAGGTATTACCGTATCAAAAACCATCGTAAAGTGGTTTATGGGTAAGGAACTTGCACTAGCAATGGGTCTCGAAATGGCCGTTGCCCGTTTGGGTACAGGTCTTGCTCTAGGAACAGCGCTTCCAATTGCGAACTACTTCAATACCGTTTCTACGCCAGTTCTTTTCGGTGTGGTAATGGTAATTATTGGACTTATCTCGTTTATCGTTTACACCTTTATGGATAAAAAGCTCGAAGCTTCGATAACTGCTGTTGGCCTACAAAACAACACCGTTGAAGAGGAAGAAGAGTCATTTAAGGTAAGCGATATTTTCAGCATACTTGGCAACAAAGGATGGTGGCTAATTGCCCTTTTATGCCTTTTGTTCTACTCGGCAGTATTCCCATTCTTGAAGTACGCTTCCGACCTTATGGTTCAAAAATTTGATGTAGATCCTAACCTTGCCGGATTAATTCCTTCGGTACTTCCTTTCGGAACCATCATTTTAACTCCTCTATTTGGTAACCTATACGACCGTAAGGGTAAAGGTGCTTCTATTATGATTATCGGATCGCTTATTCTTGTGGCTGTTCACCTTCTATTCGCGGTTCCATTCTTCAACAACTGGCTTTTTGCCATTGTGCTTACCATTATTTTGGGAATTGGATTTGCGCTTGTACCATCAGCTATGTGGCCTTCAGTTCCAAAAATTATCCCAGTAAACCAGCTAGGTACTGCCTACGCACTTATTTTCTGGGTTCAGAACATTGGCCTTATGGGAGTTCCTGCATTAATCGGTTGGATTCTTAACTCCTACTGTATAACAGGATCAAGGGTTATAAATGGTATCACGCTTACCACCTACAACTACACCCTTCCAATGCTTGTGTTTGCTAGTTTTGGTGTACTTGCCGTTATTCTGGCATTTATGCTTAAGCGCGAAGATGCTAAAAAAGGTTACGGTCTTGAGCTACCTAATATCAAGAAGTAAGTAACATCTCCATATTACAAAAAAGAGCACTCCACAATGGGGTGCTCTTTTTTTATGACTAATCGACTCCCAACCATACCTATATGCAGCTATATATAAGTAACGACCCTTTCATCGCTTAGCCAGGAACTCATCAGTAGCCTTCTCTGTTTCGTCTAATAGTGGTTGGGTATCATGCATAAAAAAAACCGTCACCCAATACTGGATGACGGTTGAAATATTTGGTAAAATAGTATCCTAAAATTATAACGAGCGAACAATGGTGG
>CAXYUU010000409.1:0-3454 GCA_964292015.1 uncultured Acetobacteroides sp. | reverse complement strand
TGCCGAGTCTAACTTGGCGACATCGGCATAGCTGGCAACACTCTCCATTGTGCCAACTACATCGCCTGCATGTACCTGTTGTTGGTCAGCTACCAGTAAGCTTGTTAGCTTACCCGATGTTTTTAGAACTACCGCCTTGGGGTAGCTAACGGTTGTAAGGCTCAGCTTGGCATTAACAGCTTCGGGATACTTTACCAACCACGATATCGTAAGCAGCAGGAGTAGAATGAACAGAAATCCGGTAATTCCCCAACGGAGAATCCACGGAGGAGTTTTGCTGATTATTTCTTGAATTTCCTCGCTTCGTGCCTCATGAATAAGAAACGACTTGCTGATAATTTCCGTTTGTGTGGGATCTACTATTTCGGGCATAGGGATGTTAATTTGCGAGTTCAAGCTGATTCTTTACCAGCTCGTAGTATTTTCCTTTTTGTTCTACCAGCTTGCGATGGGTGTTCTGTTCTACTATTTCACCCTTTTCGAGCACCACAATTTGGTCGGCATTCTTTACGGTGCTTAGGCGGTGAGCAACCACAACAACGGTTTTCCCCTTAAAGAATGTCTCGAGGTTCTCCATAATAACCTTTTCGTTGTTGGCATCAAGCGAGTTGGTAGCCTCATCGAAGAGAATGACATCTGGGTTTTTGTAGATGGCGCGGGCAATAAGTATTCGTTGCTTTTGTCCTTGGCTTATACCATTTCCTTCGGCTCCTATTTTGGTGGCCGCCCTTAGCGGTAAGCTCTCTATAAAATCGGTAAGGTTGGCCATCTCTATGGCATACTTTAGACGTTCCAGATCAGGATGTTCTTCGGATATGGTAATGTTGTTGGCAATGGTATCCGAAAATATAAACCCCTCCTGCATAACCACTCCACAGCTGCTGCGCCAAAGGCTATGGCTTATGTTCCAAAGCGAAGTTTTACCAACCTTTATATCGCCCGATACAGGCTTGTAAAACTTAAGTAGCAGCTTTAGCAGGGTTGTTTTACCGCTACCGCTCATGCCCACTATGGCGGTTGTTTTTCCGTAGGGGATGCTAAGATTTAATTCCTTTAGTACAGGCTCTTCTCCTGCTCCAGGATAGGTAAACGACAGGTTTTTAAGTATAATATCCTCTCTTGCCGGAATTTCTTGTAGTAGTGGAATATCGTGTGGTTCCTCATCGTCCTGTGCATGTATCTCGTTTAATCGCTCGAGGCTTATCTTAGCATCCTGTAGCGACTGCACAAAGCCAAGAATTTGCTCGATGGGGCTGTTTAGCTGCCCTACAATATACTGCATGGCCATCATCCCCCCAAGGGTAAGCTGCCCACTTATTACCGCCTGTGCTGCAAGGAAGGTGATGAATATATTTTTGCCCTCGTTTATAAAAAAGGTACCCACCTGCTGGTACTGGCTAAGCGAGAGGCTCTTCATGTTCTGCTTAAACGACTTTGCCTGTATATGCTCCCACTCCCAACGGCGCTGCTTTTCGCAATTGTTCATTTTTATCTCCTGCATGCCGCCAATAAGCTGCACCAGCGTCCATTCATTTTGCGTGGCACTATCGAATCGCTTAAAGTCGAGATCCCTTCGTTTCTTTAGGAAGAGTACAATCCAGCCAATATAGAGTATGCTGGCCAGTAGAAACACCCCAAATATGGTGAGGTTAAAGTTAGCTAGTACAACGCTAAACATTACCAGATTGAACATGGAAAACAGCGTGTTTAGCGAACTCCCCGTTAGGAACGATTGAATACGACCCTGATCGCCTATGCGCTGCATGATATCGCCAAACATCTTGGTATCGAAGTACGAGATAGGCAGGCGCATAAGCTTAATTAGGAAATCCGAAAGTATGGAGATGTTTATACGGGTGCTGATGTGTAGCATAATCCAACCCCGAATAAAATCTACCGTTAGCCTCCCGGTAAGAAGCATAATTTGGGCAATGAGTACCAGATAAACGAAGTTGAGGTTGTTGGTGTTTATACCAATATCCACCACCGACTGCGTAAGAAACGGCAGCACCAGTTGCAGTATGCTTCCTGCCAGCAACCCTAACACCAGCTGCGCTATAAGCTTATGGTGCGATGCCAAATAGCGGAATAGCAAACCGAAGCCAATGCCCTTACCCTTTTCGCCCTCCTCCTCGTAAAAATGCGGGGTAGGTTCCAGCAGCAGCGCTATGCCCGTATTAAAAGCCTTGCTGCTGTTTTGCCAGCCATCAACAAACTCCTCGCGGGTGTACTTTATTAATCCCTTGCCCGGGTCGGCCACGTAAACCCTATCCTTTACTATTTTATACACCACCACAAAGTGCCCCTGCTGCCAGTGCACAATGCAGGGTAGGGGCATCTCGTCGCGTAACCGCTCGAACGAAATCTTTACCCCAACGGTTCTAAAGCCAATGCTCTCGGCCGCCTCGCCAATGCCCAGCAGCGATACTCCAAGGCGGTTTATGCCCGAACGCTTGCGTAGGTTTTCGAGGCTGTAGCTTCGCCCGTAATACTTGGCCACCATGCGTAGGCAGGTGGGACCGCAGTCCATCTGGTCGTACTGCTTGAAAAAAGGGAATTTATACATTATTTAGCAGACCATTTTGTTGTATATGGATTGTATGGACATGGTAACTCCATTTTTAGTGAGTTAGTATTTATAAAATTTGGAATACGATAGTCTAAGCAGATATACCTATACTCACAATCCTTACATACTTCAATTTTATCTTTTGAGGAATTCCATATAGGCTGTAAGTCTAGATCATTTAAGAAGGTATCAATAGCGTTTTTTGTTAGTAAACCATATTCTTTACAAGAGAATAGGTTGAGTCTTATATTGTTATTTTTGTCAATAATTATCTTTTTATTATAAAAAATATTGTGATTAATCGATTCGGAATAACTCTTTAATGTTAGGCTAAAAGTAGTAGTTGTTATTTCAAATATATCATTATGTGTTTTTATATTTTTTTCTATAGTTGAAACAAAATAGTGATTGTTTGGTGAAATAAAATATCCTTTATTCATTTTTGAAGAATGAAAAACTATGCGCATTATATTAGAATTAAATTTTACAGTATCGCAAAATTTGTCTAAATCAATATTTTGATTATACTTACATAATATTTCAATAGAACGTATAGGAGTATACTCTGCACTTGCTGCAATAGTTTCTAATTCGTTAATAGAAATGGTGTCTAACGATACGATAAAGATATGACGACATCCATATTTAACTAGCAAGTTAAATATATTTTTATAATCCGCTCCTCTGTTGTATTCAATTAGGGCATTTGAAATATTTGCTGGGTGTAAGTATTTAAAATTTAGATTTGAGAATGAATATAACTCCTTTTTAGTTTTACATATTATGGCAAATCTATTTTCTAATAGCCAGTCAATATATTCATCAATTGTTTCATAATCTTCTTTACTGTAAATTTTATAAAGTTTTCGAATTTTGGAGTTCTTG
>CAXYUU010000408.1:0-3471 GCA_964292015.1 uncultured Acetobacteroides sp. | reverse complement strand
CGGCTGCTGGTGCGGATAACTAGGCGCTGCTGGTGGGTGCATTCCTCCAGGAGGCGAATGCTAAAACCACGACCACAACATATGCCAGCTGCTTCATTCCAAAATTGTTCATCATAGTATATCCTTTGTTGTGCCGACTAGCCACACGTTGGCTTCGGGTACCGTTGGGAGATCCCTTGGGTAGTACTGACAAAAAGCGGTAATGCCAGGCATGAGCGTCTGCCCGAATTATGCTACCTGCACATGCCCAAACGCAAACGGACACATGCGCTAAGCCTGCTTGCAAGAATCACCCTTGGTAAGCATAGTGTACCCCAAGCACTACAAAGATAAATGCCGTAGACGACACATCCTATCAAGCACCACCTACTATGATCCTTTCTTAAAATAGGATCCTTCGACCGCTGCCTACTGAAGTAATGCCGCTAGCGAAATAATAATTATGGTTGCATATAGGATTATCCCCATTATCTGAAGCGTGGTTAGCTTTCTCTTAGGCTTTAGACCTTCCTTCGTCTTTCTCTTTTCCATTGGTATCGTATATTTAGGTATTGCATTGGGGAGGTTACCCCTTCCCCTATCTATTTTGCTGCTACTTATCCCGATGCCTCGAAGACTAATGAGGAGCCGGGAGAACTTCCTTACTAGAAGAAGGACACTCCATTTTCCCTAGAATGCTGCTCCGTTCACCTATCCTGCTAGGCACCACCAACCATCGTAAGGCCTACTTACTGCCCGCATCGGCTCCATCTACGATACCGGCTACTGTCGTACATAGAGAAGTAGCCCAACCCCATTCCAACCTATCTCCTTTGGCCTATGGTAAGGCGGGAGGTCTCGTAGCCCTATGAGGAGATAAAGCTTTCGAGATGAATATCATCGGCATTGCTAGCAGCAGATACGATGTGAGATGTTGAACTTTTATCTCCACTACCGATTTACCGGATAAAATACTGCTTACCTCATACGCCAGGTCGATTGGTTTGATAGCCCAAGCTGCTGCTCTGTCAAGCGAAACAACCCAGATATGTATTTCTTCCAGCATCCGCCACATGGCCGAAACGATAAACGATATCCTGTCGGCAACTTCAACTTGCCACGAGTATGAATCGCTATCGTAGCTTGCGGAATGGTATTCCAACTTGGCTACAATGATAAGATCCCTATTCGTTCCTACCTTATCCGTTCAGCATCCGACAACACGGCTGGTCGTATTGCGGTATGCCCCACCTGCTACGCTATTCAGCTAACATTAGGGTAAGCCCATATAGCGCATCGTTCGTGCTCAATTTACGAGTTTTTTTGATTGGTAGGTATGCTACATGGTGAATATACGTAGCAACTCTGCACCAATGGTATCACGAAAGTCACCAAAAATCATTAAAATCAAAAGTACCATGAGCACCATTTCCTTTACTATAATTACGAACAACACCTAGCGGTATGGATAACAGTGGCTTGTGGGCCGCTGATGCCACCTTGCTACGCTTGGTAACGCAAGTGTCTGTCCGAGTTAGCAAGCGGAGCCTACCTTGCTGCAGAGCACCTACCTTCTATCCTTCCAATTCCACCATTTAAGCAGCTCGGTGTCCTGCTGCTCCTTCGGTGTCTGGGCATAGTATACCGCACAGCGGAAGACGTACAGCAGGCATCTATCCTGCACCGTACCGGCAAGCCTATTCGAGAGCTCGTAGAGCACCTCCGGGTCTTTGCCCACCAAATCGGAAACGGAACAAATACCAATACCCCATAAGTCGTTGGCGATTGACTTGCCAACACCCGGTATTACGGTAAGTGCCTTCACTGACTGCTTTTCGTCCATCATAGTACTATTTATGCTACTGTACGTGTACTGCTCCGATACCCAACCCCCTACCGTTGGTAAGCCAACCTAACCATTGCCTCCTTGCTACACATGGTAACGCAACGCCTCTGACCTAATTAACGAGATGAAGCTACCGAATACCAACAAGTTTACCAAGGTATATCAACATATTCAGCTGCTAGGATAAGACAATTTTATAAAGTAATCCTCCTTGTTACCGCTTGCACCTACTTCATTGTCCACTCATTTACCACTCATTGTCTGAATTTGGATTAATCCGATTATTGGATTACTGGATTAAACCACAATCCCCAAAACAGTCACCTACCCCAATCCACTAATCCCGTAATCCTGTAAATCCAAATTCAGACAACTTGCAACAGGCAGCACCAGTACCAGCAACCCTACCCAAACCAACCAATGTAGACAGTAGCATAGCACGAGGCTATGCCTTGTTCAAGTGGGGCACAAGCTACCACGTCACCGTGAATACACTTTTCTTTTACAGCTTATATTTCAACCAAAAAAGGAGGTGAAAATAAATCCCCACCTCCTTTTTGTATGATTACCTTCGGTAATGCCTTGTAACGTTAACCGTTCTTGCTATGCCACCGGGGGCGTACCTTCACAGTTGGAAACAACGGCATCAATTTGTACCAAAGCATCCATCGGAATAGCCGAAACGCCAACTACTGTTCTTGCAGGAAGATCGCTGTTGAAGAATGTTGTGTAAACTTCGTTTACAGCATCAATGTCTGTAATATTTTTAAGATGGATATTTATTTTAACTACATCGTCCATTACGTGGTCGACACTTTCCACTATTGCCTTGATATTTACCAAACATTGACGAGCCTGCTCTTTTACCCCACCAGCTATCACTACACCAGTTTTGGGGTCGAGAGGTAGCTGACCCGAAATATGGTTGTAATGAGAAAAGGCTACCGTGTGCGAGTAAGGAACTTTTGGTGCATTTTCCGTATTGTTTGCCTCTATGATGAGCAAACTGGTGTCTTCGGGAAGTTGTGGAGGTGTACCATCTCCGTGCGACACCACGGTATCAATTTGCACCAACGCATCCATAGGTAAAGCAGAAACGTTAGCTACGGTTCGTGCAGGAACATAGCTTGGGAAAAATTTCGCACAAGCCTCGTTTACCGCTTCAACATCCGAGATGTTTTTTAGGAAAAAGCTATTTTAACTACATCGCCCATTACGTGACCGATACTTTCTAAAATGGCATTAATGTTGTTTAAACACTGTTCGGCCTGCTCTTTCGCACCACCGGCTACCATTTTACCCGATTTTGGATCGATAGGTAGCTGTCCCTAAATATTGTTGTAATGTGAAAACGCTACGGTTTGCGAGTGTAAACCTTTGGGTGCATTTTCGGTATTTCTTGCAACTTTTATAAGATCGCAAGGGTTTTGTGGAGCGGTACCTTCACCATTTGAAATAAGGGCTTCAATTTGCACCAACGCACCATCCATAGGTAAAGCCGCAACGGCTACTACAGTTCGAGTAGGAAGATAGGTTGGAAAGAATGCTGTATAAGCTTCGTCGACAGCGTCAATATCTTTTATATTCTTAACAGGGCAACCGCATTTAAAAACCCCAAAGTTTGTCCCTGTAATTAGGATCTAATG
>CAXYUU010000407.1:0-3472 GCA_964292015.1 uncultured Acetobacteroides sp. | reverse complement strand
CTATTTGCCAAGTATCCGACATTCGAAGGTGTACTGGATAATTTCAGAACAACTCAGTCGCGATCGTCCGCTCTAAAAGCAAGGGTCGAAGCAATGCCTGAGAAGTCGATGCTGCCACAGATTATCGACTATGTGTTTGCCACTAGCGAAAAAAACGTACAGAAGCGAATTGCCGATTTTAAAGGAATCTACCTATTTGCCGACTACGGCAACGTTACCCGCGACATCACCACTCTAAAGGTAAAATCCGACAAAATAGAGATCGCTATAACCATTGCCAAGCCTCTTAACCTCGATTCTGTCGACCCTGTAGAGGAGGTTATACTATCCGACGAGCTGTTTACGATAGCCCTTGCCGTACAAAACGACATTAACACAAACGAATCGCACCTATTTAAGATTTCGGATAACAGGCAGTTAACTCCATTCTTCGCTGCAGAGCTAAATAACTCGGCGGGATGGACCATGGTTTTTCACTTAAATGGTACATCAATCCTGTAAAAATGCATATCTTCGCACCGATCTACACATTAACACATATTACCAAGCGCCGTCCTTCATTGGCTTTTTTTAAAAAGATAGGCAGAAGGAGGGTTGGTGTGGCAACACCCAACTGCATTGGCGCTTGCGTTATATGTGTAGATCACCTCCTTCTGCTTTTTTACGTATATATTGTAGTAATATTTTAATTGTAGCCATTGTGGTAAATATATCAAACTATGGCGAGAAGTATAATATAGAAATAGACTCTCGCTTCTATGATGCCTTTATAGTATTCACCGAAAAATTCGCAGCTGTAGATAATGCGACCCAATCCACCAGACAATTTACAACATCCGAAATATTCCATGCCATTTCGGCTCACCTGCCATTTTGCGGTGACACTTATGAGAACATTTTAGTCGAGTTAATGTTTGATTATGGGTATAAGTACGATATTGGGAATACATTTACACTGGAGTATAAGTGGATGGTGCAAGAACAATTATAGTATGAAAAAATTTGTGGTTATAGTCCTATTGACGATTACAGTATCGGTGGCATATTGCCAAAAGTTAACCTGTGAATCTGTAGTAAAGATAGATAGCACTGTGAAAAAAGAGTTGTTATTGCGATGTATCGAATTTTCAAACTTCATGCAATCTGCATTTCGATCGGCGATAGTGAGTGATACCTTGAATGCAACTTTTGCCTATCAGTACGAATTTCCATACACTACTAACTTGTTTGGTGCCAGCTATATTAATGGAGGTATACGGACAACACTTCACGTATATCTTAAAGATGGCCGCTATAAGTATAGCTTCGAGCAATTTGAGCATATTGGTAGTAGTAAAAGTTATGGCATTATAACTACCGACGAGCAGTGCCCTCCCGATCGCTGGGAACCATTATCCTCTCAAAAATACTCGACAAAACGATGGGTCGACATAAAACAGGTTATTAACGATCATGTGAAATTTATATCGAATAAGCTCTTCGATTTAATGTCCAAACCATCAGAACAATCGAAAGATTGGTAAAATAACAGGCCACCCTAAACCGGTGGCTTTTTTTTGTCCTTTCCTCCCCATAAACACCCGTATATCTTGCGGGTATGATTACCGATAAGTACATAAAAGAACTAGACAACCTTGACGATTGGGCTCAACAGGAGGCTCGGATTGTCGCAAATAACCTGCTCGCGGTGCAGAACCGTATAGCACTGGTATACTATAACATTCGTTCAGGTCGATTAGTCCGAGGGCTTACCCCCGAAGCCATTCAAATAGGTTCACTCTCCGAAAGTTTACATTTATCTATTTCATATCCGCTTCATATCCGCTTCAATGATATGAAAAAGAAAAATCCCCGTCGTGTTACAATTGGCGGTAAGGTTTTAACTGTAAGGCATAAGCGAGGTGGCCGGAATAAGCAAAATTACGCTCCAATCTACAATAAGTACCTGTACGGCTTTCTCCTAAAGGGCCTATACAAACGCTTACATAACCGTCTTGGGAGTAACATCAGCGAAAGTATCCACGACTCACTAAGCAATATATTCTTCGACGATGGCAGGTAACCTTAAAGATGATATCGTAAAGTTTATTGTAGACATACAATCGTCGGGCAACCAAAAAAAGTTGATCGACGATTTAAAGTCTATTGAGCAACAGAGTGCTACCCTACGAAAGGAGCAGGACGATTTGCGTAAGGCAATGGCGTTTCTCGAAACAACCGGGCGAAAAAGTTCGGACACCTACGAAAAGTTGTATCTAGTTTTCAAGGAGAACGAGTCGCAGCTTAAAAAGAATGCTGCAGCCTCCAAGGCATTGCAGGGTGGGCTCGATAAAACCTATATGAGCAGCAACCAACTTGTAGCCAAGTCGAAGGAGCTCCAAAAGGCACTCAATGGTATGAGTAAAGCCGCCAACCCCGAGGAGTATGCTCGCTTAGAAAAGGAGTTTAAGGGCGTAAACGATCAAATGGATAAGCTCCGCAAAGGAACCCGTCAAACCAGCGAATCGTTTATTGGCAGTAAGCTATCTGTCGAGGGGCTTAAGGCGTCGGCAATGGAGTTGCTACCTGCATTTGGTATTGGTGCTATTGTTGGCGGTATTGGGATGGCCGCCAAGTCGCGTTTTGATCTAAAAAAGACCATGGACGGTGAAGGACGCCGTGCCGCCATCGTATTTGGCGACTCTCTAAAATATGTAGCAGGGCAGGCCGCCAACCTTGCCGAAAAAAAGGGGCTCACCAACCGCGAGTTTGTGGCCGCCGCCGCCGGTACTGCCGACCTGCTTGTACCGCTAGGCTTCAGTCGCCAGCAGTCGGCCGAAATGGCCGTGCAAATGACCAACCTCTCGGGGGCACTCGACGAGTGGACTGCCGGTAAGTTTGGGGCTGTTGATATATCGTCGCGCCTTACCCGTGCCGTGCTTGGCGAATGCGACTCGCTTAAGGAACTCGGTATTGGTATACGTCTCGATAGCCAGGAGTATAAAGACCTAGTAAAGCAGAAAAAGGATGCAGGTGCAGCAACCGATGCACAGGCTCAGGCATTGGCCATTATGAGCATGATAATGCAGAAGTCAACCGATGCTCAAACCTCCTATGCCGGTAGCGGTAACGAGCTGCTTCGGCAGCAAAAGAGTATGGAGTCGGGCTGGCGTTCGCTAAAGGAGGGGATTGTCGACTACCTAACCCTTTCGGCATCCGAAAGGCTAATGAAGGAGGCCGAATCCGTTAAGGCGCAGGGCGATGCCATCGAAAAAAATGGCAAGCATATAGAGGAGCTACTTGCTAAGTACGAGAAGTTGGTTAGTAAAACAAACCTATCGAAGGTTGAGCAAGCCGATCTTAACAAGGTAATTAAGGAGTTAGGCGCATTTGCTCCTAGTGCCACTGCACAGGTCGACGCCTATGGTAATGCAATGGGCGTTTCGGCTGGTAAGGTGGGCGTGGCCGTCGAAGCTCATCGGCACCTCATACT
>CAXYUU010000406.1:0-3476 GCA_964292015.1 uncultured Acetobacteroides sp. | reverse complement strand
AGATTCCGGGACAAGCCCGGAATGACAGCGCTGATTGAGCTTCGTGCTTAACTTAATAACATTGTCTCGCCAGGGCGGGGTAGGCTTCGAATAGGTTATGTGGATAAATCTTAAGCTACTCACATCGTTAATCTCACATCGCCTACTCCTCGCTAATTTCGGGTATTTGGGTTGGTATCTTAATGGTAAAACGGGCGCCGCCATTGGTGCGGTTCTCCACGGTTATGGTTCCGTTTTGTGCCTCCACAAATCCTTTCACAATAGATAGTCCAAGCCCCATTCCACCGGGTTTCGACCCCTCTACACGGTAGAACTTATCAAATATATGCACAATGTCGGCATACTCAAAGCCCTTGCCGCGATCCATTACCTGAAGGGTGACGGTGTGGTTGTCGTAAAATACTTTTATACGCAGGCTCGATTCTTGGGGAGCATGCTGGGTGGCGTTGTACACCAGGTTGTGGAGTATCTGCTCGGTTAACCCAAAGTCGAGCTTAACCATGGGCGTTTCTGCCGGAATAATAACGTCGACATGGAAGGGTGCGAGCTCGGTTTGAAGGTTCTTGATTACCGCATTAACGATATCGTTAACGTCGCACCAGTCCATTCGTGGGGTGATGCGCCCCGACTCGAGTCTGGACATGTTTAGCAGGTTTTCGATCAGGCGGTTGAGCCTTTCGGCGGCGGTGTATATCTCGCCGTAAAACTCCTTACGAATCTCTTTGGGGTACTCCTGGTTAATGAGGGCATCCGACGAGCCCATTATGGTGGCCACGGGGATGCGGAACTCGTGCGAGATGGAGTTGAAGAGGGTTTTGTAGAGCCTGTCCGACTCGTCGAGCAGCTGGGCACGGCGCGCCATCTTGTTGAGAAACTCCCGCTCGATGGCGTTGGAGATTTGGGTTAGCAGGGTATCCCAAAAAACATCGTTGTCGCCCTTTAACCGGGAGTTTAGGGTAATGGCCACCACCCCTGTTTTGAGCGTAGCCCCAAAAAGAGGGTAGTAGGTATGCTTCGACGAGGGTAGCGTATCCGTAAACCGTCCTGCCTTCTTGCAGTAGCGGTAGCTCCAGCTTGCTACGCTGTACTCGTTGTCGGTTAGGGCGTTGTACTCCTGTAAGCGACCCTGTCCATCCTGTAAAATAAACTGGGCATCTACATCGAAGTGCTTTTTGATGCTTTTATGCGATGCGTCTAGCACCTCGTCGAGGTTGGTGGCCAACGATAGCTTCTTGGTGAGCTGGAATAGGGCGTTGGTACGCTCCTCGCGGTCCTTGGCCAGGCGCTCCTGACGGCGTACGCGAGCGGTTAGCACCCCATTTACCAGCGCAATGAAGAAGAACATGATGCAGGTTAGCGCATCTTCGGGCTTGTTGATGTGCAGCGTAAATTGGGGAGGTATAAAGAAGTAATCCCAGATTAGCGTGCTGAGTATGGCCGCCAGCAGGATTGGCCCAATGCCCATAACGGTAGCCAAAATAGAGATAACCAGCATTAGCACCAGCGACACGAGCTGGTAGCCAATGGTGGGGCTTAGGTTAAACATGATGAGCGTGGGCAAGGCGATGGCCAAGGCCGAAATAAGGTACTGAAATGGCTTTGAGGTGTACGACGGAAACGATATGTAGCGGCTGTAGGCATTATCGCTCAGCTGGTCGGATCCCAAAACGTACACGTCGATATTTCCGCTATTCTTAATGAGCCGTTGAACAAAGCTACCCAGCAGCAGCAGCGAGTAGAGGTTGCGCTGGCGGGGCTTGCTCACAATAATATGGGTGATGTTCTCCTTTACGGCAACCGATAGGATGGCCTTAACCATATCGCGGTCGGAGGTGGTGCGGAGCTCGGCGCCCAGCTGCCGTGCAAGGGCAATGTTTTTGGTGAGCTGCTCGTTTTGCTCGTCGGTAAGGGGGTTGGGGGTCTCCACGTAGAGCGCTAGCAGGCTTGCCTGCATGGTGTAGGAGAGATTTTTTGCCCACCGTAGGAGCTTGGCCGATTGCTGGGTGTATCCGATAACCACCATCAGGTGTAGCCCCGATTTCCACGGGCCGCGGATGCGCTTGAGCTGCATGTACTCGCGCAGCTGCTTATCTACCCGGTCGGCAACAATGCGCAGCGACATCTCGCGAAGCGCGGTGATGTTCCCCTCCCTAAAGAAGTTGTGTAACGCCTCGCGCGAACGCTCCTCGGTGTACACCTTTCCATCCGTTAGGCGCTGTAGCAGCTCGTTGGTGGTGATGTCGATGAGCTCGATCTCGTCGGCCTTCTCAAAAATTTCGTCGGGCAGGGTTTCGCGGATGTTGATACCCGTTATCTGCATTACGGTATCGGCTCTGCTTTCGAGATGCTGCACGTTTACGGTGGTGTACACGTTGATTCCGTTGTCGAGGATCTCCAAAACGTCCTGACAGCGCTTGGTGTGACGGCTGCCGGGGGCGTTGGTGTGGGCGAGCTCGTCTACTAGCACGATGCTGGGCTTGCGGGCAATGATGGCGTCGATGTCCATCTCCTGTACGCGGGTTCCCTTATACTCGATATCCCTTCTGGGGATGATCTCAAATCCGTCGGCGAGCTCCTGAGTCTCCCTTCGGTTGTGCGTTTCGATGTAGCCGGCAACAACATCAACCCCTTTACCCTTGTCGATGGCTGCCGCCTTGAGCATGGAGTAGGTCTTACCCACTCCGGCGCACATTCCGAAGAAAATTTTCAGCTTGCCCCGCTTGCTTTTCTCCTCCTCCATTTTTAATGAAGAAAGAAGCTCATCGGGGTTGGGGCGGTCGTTGTTTTGCTCGTTCATTACAGCTGGTTAATCTTCAAATTTAGCTCAAAAACGTTTACGCGGGAGTCGCCAAGGGTTAAAAGATTGTCTTTTACCGATAGCTGGTCGATTAGCGCTACTACCTGTTGCTTCTGCTCGCTGTTTAAGCGGCGTGCTTTGGCTATTCTATCTACCTGAAGCAGGGCAGCCTGTGGCGAGATGTGTGGGTCGAGGCCGCTACCCGATGCGGTAACCATTTCGGCAGGCACAAGGGTGTTGGCGGGCAATCCATTTTTTTGAATAAAAGCTAGACGGCGTTCGTTGGTCATCTTGCGCAGCTTGGCGCTTGTGGGGCCAAGGTTGGAGGCGCCAGACGACTCGGGGTTGTAGTCTACCGCCGATGGGCGGGGCCAGAAGTTGCGATCGCTGGTAAAGTTCTGTCCAATGAGGGTCGAGCCAATTGCTTTGCCATTATGGTAAGCAATACTGCCATTTGCCTTGCTGTTAAACGCAAGCTGGGCAACACCGGTAATTAAAAGGGGGTAGGCAATCCCGGTAAGAACGGTGGAAAATGCCAACGCCTTGATTGAATATGTGATTGAACGTGCAGAAGCTCGAAAGAAAAAGAAAGAAGAAAAAGTTCAAAACCGTAAGACACCGACCAAAAAATTGCGTCTCCCAGGAAAATTAGCAGACTGTTCTCAAAACGAACCAGAGA
>CAXYUU010000405.1:0-3483 GCA_964292015.1 uncultured Acetobacteroides sp. | reverse complement strand
GTCAAGGTAAAGTTGGGGGTGGTAACCGACCACGAGTAGCTGCTGTAGCCGGCCGTTAGGCCCAGCACGGGCTGTTGCCCGGCACAGGTTACTACGTTCGATAGCGTAAGTGACGGCTTCGGATTTACGATAATGGATAGCTGGTTGAATGCCACACCCGCAACACCACTCCCATTAACACCGATAACGGAGACAAGGGCAACGCCCGAGAACAGGGAGTTCCAGGTAATGGTGGTTGTTGTTTCGGTACCACATATGGTTCCCGGAGAGACCGCTCCGCTCTGCTGAACGATACTCCAGCTGTAGGTACTAGCACCAGTAGAGGTGGTAGTTTGAACCGTAGAGCTAGCCGTACCCTGGCAGATTGGGGATGTGCCTGTAGGGGTGGTAGGCTTTGATGGGGGGGACAGATACCGTAAAGGCATCGGTAATTGCTGTCTTGAGACATCCGCTACTAGTAATCTTTACAAGGACAGAAACTTTACCCCCATTTACAAGCGTACTAACTGTAAATACCTTACTAGAGCCAGACAGTGATGCAACAGCATTGCCATAAATATAGAACGAATAGGTAACGAAAACTGTTGCAGATGATGCTGTAATGGAGACAGCCGTTCCTGGAGAAATACTATATCCTGGAGATACCTTCAATGTAATTGGCGATGCAGATGGACAAGAGTACTGCTGAAATAATTCGTAAGCATCCGGATCCTTAATTAAGTTAGAAAATGCATTGGGATCATCGTCAAATATATAGAAGTCACCAGTACCTGTTAACTTCCCCGTTTTACCGGTTGTCCCGGTAAAAAGTAGATTACCACCATTTTGAAGAATCACATTTCCATTGTTATCTGCCGAAATTGATCCCGAAACGATAATCGCCCCTCCCTTTGCATTAGTAGGATCTAGTGGATCAGCATATCCCTGGATAACCAGATCTGCAAACCTCCCTAAAGTCAACCCTCCTTTTACAACAACCTTTCCGGTTTCACAAATAGTAAAGATAGCACCATCCTCTAATACTAATGAACCACTAATTTCAAGAGTGCCCGATATTGCAAACGTTATACCACTCTTGATAGTTAAGGAGCCTTCAATAGTAATGGAACTAGGACTTGGCACACCATAACCGTTATTGTTTATAGCAACATTCCCTGCATTATTTGAAATCGGATGGATAATATCTGGACAAACATTCTGCCCCCACCCCAACATAGGCGTAAGGGCAAGCAGTATGACAACAATTACAGAGCACAGCCTACCACCTGTCATTCGGACATAGCTATTCCAACCCATGTTTTAAGAATTCGATTAAAAATGAGAATCCCCCAACTGGAATGTCCTGCTATGATTCGAATACAAGTACAGCTAGCCGTCTCTTTACTCTACAAATATTGAATAATACTACACCATTGGGCACAAGTATCCACCCCCGACATTAAAAAAGGGAGACCACCCAAAGGTAGTCTCCCTAATACTATATAGCCTATACGCTGCTAGATAGCAAACAGCCAGAATACTACTTGCCAATTGCGGCTAAAAGCGCATCCTTTTCCTTATTTAGCATATCGAATTTGGCCTGCTCGTCCGCAATTTTTATAGTTCTTGCGGCAATAGCATCCCTAATCCCCTTTACAAATGGGCTGGTAGAACCTTTCCAAAACGCAACTCCCGTCGTCTTGAAGGTATCGAAGGATGCTTGAGCTTCCTTTAGTTCAGCCACTGCTGAATTTAAGGCATTTTTAGCATCTAAGATATTCCCATCGAGACCCGATTGGTTATTCTTCATATTGTCTCTAATCGATATCAAGCTACTGAGCGAACTTTCGACAATGCTTTGATAGCGAGGCAAACTGATAAGACTATTAATAATTGACTGATAGTCAAGATTTAAAATCTTTTTATTCAATTCATCCTGCATAGCAGTAAAGCGATCTAGCTCTACCGATACGCTTGTCTTAAGAACAGCCCAACCTGCAACATTAGGATTAGCAGTAATCTTACCGTTTACAAACGATAAAAGATCTTTTAGCTTCGCAATAACACCATTTAGGGTGCCAACGTAGCTGTACGAAGTGCCATCAGAATTCAGGTTATTATTGTTGTCGCGACCCTTTTCTGGAACGTAGAAATCCATAAAACCAACCTTAACGACAGCAGAAATGGTAATAAAAGTTTTGTAGTCACTTTTATTGTACAAATCAAAATTGTACCCATCTGCCAGCACATTTAAAGTACGATGTGCTTCTTGAGCGTTATAGACCTTAACCTTTACAGATGCTTTCTCGGCAGTTAGAACAGCAATCTTTGCATCAAGAGATGCAACAATAGCGTCTAAATCTCCATTTTTAGCAGCCTGAGCTAGGGTTAGAACTTCCTGACTTGCTTTTAACCGTTTTTGAGCATTAGTAATAGACATGGTTAGATTCGATACAATGTTAAGGGAGTCCTTACCATCATAGCTTTCTACTGCCAGCTTGTAGCCTACAAGAATGGACTGATCATAAGCAATCGTGGCGGCCGAAGTGGGAAATTTAATTCTCAAATCAGACAGTTTCGATTTGTATTTTGTAGGAACGTCATATTTTAATGCTAGTTCAAGCAGTGCTAAGGCATCCTGATAGGTAGCCTGAGCCCTAGTAAGGTTAACTTGAGTGTTCATTAAGTTACGCTCGTTTTCAACTTTTATCCTCGCAAGATCAAGCGTATACTGGTCCTTCTCCCTTTGGCTTGTTGACTCCAGCAACGCATTCCTAATTTCTTGCGCTTTAACCTGAGCCTCAACCTGCTTAGTCATGGCATTTTCAGATGCTACCTGAGCTTCCTTAAGCTTAACCTGAGCGTTCTGTAGAGACGTAATAGCCTTAACATAGTCAACTCTTCCAGCGTAAACCTCTTCAACACCCTTGCTTTCGGGCATTTCAACGCAGCTGCTAACCAACATAGATGCAACAGCAGCAACGAGTAATATTGTAGAATATCTTTTTTTCATCTTAAATTTTATTACTATTAAAACCTAAATCCTAGCTTTAACATGGGCATCTGAAATGCACGAAACTCATAGTTTGTCGCAGTAAACTTTGCGTAACCAGTAGGTTCAATAGACAGGGCACTGTACGTATAGGCAAAAGGCTGAACTTCAATACCCAAAGTAAGCCCTTGAGCTACAGCATAGCTAAAACCTACAACAGCAGCTCCTGTAACAGCCCAAACTTTTCCACTTCGCGAAGAAGCGCTAGTTGCAGCTATTGGATCACCCTGATTATCAACTCCTCCAGAATATGGTCGTTCGCAGCTGATTGTTGCAAATGACCCGCCAGCTGCAGCACCTACGTAGGCACATAACCTTGAATTGCGGGTATTAAACCAATGGTTCATCCCTATTTGGGTAAGGTAGTTGTTGGCATAAACACCCTCAACCCACTTGTACGATGGTATAGGCATGTCAGCAACAGACATATCTCCCTCTCCATAGTCTACCTT
>CAXYUU010000404.1:0-3488 GCA_964292015.1 uncultured Acetobacteroides sp. | reverse complement strand
TTCGCAAAAAAAAAATTTACGCCGCCCCCTTGTGCTGGAGGCTAAAGATTGTATCGTTTATCGATGTTGTTGCTAGCCAAAAAAATACACACCCTCCTCGCCAAGTAAAAAAAACAGTGGCGAAGCTGAATCAAAAACATAATGCGGGGGGCAATGCAAAAACAAACACCCCCTATAACCTGTTACAACAAGCAAAAAGGCACCCAGCATGCTACCCTATACGAAATAAAAATGGTTGCATTTTTCTGTTTCAAGAAAGGATAGTATCTTCACCAACTTTCAATTAAGCAACTTAGCAGAATAGCATGGGGGTAAATCTTCTTTGGGAAAAGTTTCAAAAAGGCGATAGCACCGCATTTGAAACCCTATACAGCAGCCATATTGATGGAATGATTGCGTATGGTAGCCGGTTTACACGCGACAAAACACTTGTGGAGGATTGTATTCACGATCTGTTTGTACGCATCTACGAAAGACGGCAAAACCTAAAAAGCCCCGACTCGCTAAAAGCCTACCTCTGGAGTTCCCTTCGTCGAGAAATACTACAAAGCTTAAAAAAACAAATACCCACCCGCGACCAAGTCTCGGAATCGGAATTTTCGATGGATATCGATTTTGAGCAAGCCCTTATCAACTCCGAATTTAAGCAAGAGCAGCTGGTAGAAATCCAACGGGTACTCTCCGAGCTTAGCGATCGCCAGCGAGAGGTGGTATTCTTAAGCTTCTACAACGGTCTCGACCACGATGAGATTGCTCAGATACTGGATATCAACAACCAATCGGTACGCAACCTTCTCTCGCAAGGGTTAAAGCGCATGAGAAGCTCATCACAAATCCCGACCATTCTCCTTATCACCTCGCTCTCCAAGCTGTTTTAGCTTTAAATTACAGTCTAAGCCGAGTACAACATGACTCGCATTCACTCTTTAGAGTAAAGAGCATAAAAAATGGACAAACCAAATGCCGAGGAGCTACTCAAGCAGGAAGGCTTCATCCTTTGGCTTCTGAATTCTGATACAGATAGCCCTTGGAATCTGTGGTACGAGCAAAGCAACGAGAACAAAGTTCTTGCCAGCCAGCTTCGAATTGCGCTAAGGCAGCAACCACTTACCCAAATTAAGGTACAACCCCACGAGCTGCAGGCCCTAAAAGCCCGCATATTCCTTTCCATCGAAAAAACACCTGTCGGTAAACGAAGGTCAATCTACCTACAAACCGCCAAGTGGGCGGCCTCCATTCTGGTTGTTGCAACGCTAAGCCTATCGTTTCTGGTGATTAACGGGAAGAATAAAGTTGATGTGCCCTTTGGCAAGCAGCTTATTTGTAAGCTACCCGATGGATCGCAGGTTAGGGTAAACGCCGGATCGTCGATTGCCTACAACAGCTTTTTGTGGATGCTTAAGCCATCGGTTACCCTCCAAGGAGAAGGCTTCTTCTATGGCAATCACCAAAAAGGATTTGTCGTAAAGACACCCGCTGGTGAGGTTCGGGTGCTAGGAACCCAATTCAACGTCTACAGCCGAAACGAAAGCTATAGGGTGCAGTGCTTCCAAGGAAAGATTCGGGTAGGTGTCGACTTTGCCAGCAAGCCAACCATTCTTCATGCCAACGAAGCATTTGCAGCCAACTTACAAACCCGTAAAACAGAAAAATACCAGATAGCCTCTCCCCACTCGACACCAGGCTGGACTACCGGAGAATTTAGCTACCAAAAAGCCCACTTTACCGATGTGCTTAACGAGCTCGAACGACAGTTCAACATCAAGATTACGGGTAAGGAGCTGGTTAAAAACCTAACCTACACTGGCTACTTCAACACCAACGATATTAATATCGCGCTAAAGATGACGCTTACCCCTATGGGTATCGACTACGAGTATAGCCAAAATAAAATTATTCTAAATTCACCTAAGTAACTAATGATATTACGCTTTATTATTAACAGGCTGGTTGTGATACTACTCATCAACCTGCTGCTGCTTACCTGCTCTCACGTCCGTGCACAGGAATTGGTAAACGTCCGCTTCTACAATATAACCCTATCCCAGGCAATCAACTTTGTTGCAAAAAAGCACATTGTACATATTGCCTACAATCCATCGTTAACCGATAAGCTGCAGGTAAACCTAACCATTACCGATAAAAGCATCGACGAAACGCTACGACTACTTACCCGCAAAACCATCTTAACGGTTCAAAAAGTCGATTCAAGATCGTACATTATAAAAGAGAAGTCTCCATCGGTAAAAGAGAATCAGGAGGTAAAAAAAAAAAGGTACACCCTAAGCGGCTATGTGGCACAGGAGGGTAGCGACGAAAAGTTAATTGCCGCATCCATCTCCATAGAGGGAAAAACGGTAGGAACCATTTCGAACGAGTACGGTTTCTACAGCCTTACCGCCGAAGAGGGAACCTACACCATTGTGTACTCCTATGTTGGCTACCAACCCATCTACAAAACAATCGAGCTAACGCAAAACAGGCAATTCGACATCTCGATGATCCAAAGTAAGCAGCTTCAGGAGGTGGTAATTACCCAGATAAAGGCAAACGAGCTGCATACCAGACCCCAAATGAGCCTAAACTCCATATCGATGGATCAGGTAAAGAACTCCCCTGTTCTTTTGGGCGAAGCCGACCTGCTGAAAACCATCCAACTGCTTCCAGGCGTTAAATCGGGAAGCGAAGGATCGTCGGGCGTATACGTTAGGGGTGGCAGCCCCGACCAGAACCTTATTTTGCTCGATGGCGTTCCCATTTACAACGTGTCGCACATGATGGGCCTATTCTCGGTTTTTAATGCCGATGCCATCAACAATACCCAGATCTTTAAGGGTGGATTCCCAGCTCGATACGGAGAGCGTCTCTCGTCGGTTATCGACGTGCGAATGAAGGAGGGAAACATGCAGAAGTATGAGGGGGAGCTTGCCCTTGGACTTATATCCTCGAAGTTTAGCCTCAGCGGACCTATTATTAAGGATAAGACGGCTTTCATTATTTCGGCACGCCGCACCTATGCCGACCTGCTGATTAAAGGCGTTGAGCTATGGAATAAATCGAAAGAGAACGAAACCAATGACGCCATTCCCAACATCTACTTTTACGATATCAACATTAAGGTTAACCATAAGCTTTCGAACATCGACCGGCTATACCTCAGCTTCTACGGCGGACGCGATGTCATAAACTCGAGCTTTAAAGACAGCTATACCGAGGGAGAATCCTTCACCACGAATACCTCGGACGTTAACATTAACTGGGGCAATACCATTGGGGCTATCCGCTGGAATCACATCTTTACACCAAAACTTTTTGCCAACGCTACGGCCACCTACACCCGCTACAACTTTAGGGTAAATGCAAATCTAGAAAACATCACCACCAAGTCGAGCCTCGACGAGAGCCAGACCTCCAGCAGCAAGTTCCTATCCGGCATCGACGATATATCCGGCAAGATCGATTTCGACTACATCCCATCTACCTCCCAC
>CAXYUU010000403.1:0-3518 GCA_964292015.1 uncultured Acetobacteroides sp. | reverse complement strand
AGTCGGGTTGTAGCAGCCGTAGCCAAGGTACAGGCTGCGTTGCAGCGTAACGCTTAGGCTATACCTTACCGTTTAGGCTACAACAAGGTGGGTTTTCGATTCAACGAATTGCCCTTTCGCTTCAGCAAGAAGAGGATTCGCTTAATCGAGTTAGCCTTTAGCTTAAGCAAGATAGGGATCCGCTTCAACGGGTTGGCTTTTTGGTTATATGAAATAAGGATTAGTTATAACAAATGGCTATTCCGCATAATACTCCACTGGCTTTACACCATCTGTTTTTAAACCACACACCGTTGTCTACCACCACCATATTAGCTTACCTACCAGAATAGTTATGAGAAAGAACAGGCTGCCCCCCCCTAGGAACAATTGGCTTATCCTGCGGTTTTGTACTGCTACGGCATACTGTTATAAATAAATATTAGCCTATTATTATGTTTAGCAACATGTTTTTCAAAATAGTTTTCAGCTTAAAATGTGCGGCATCCCTTACTGGTAAAGGTTTTTTCGAATATATGCACGTCTCACCATACAAAATACCAAAACAACAGCACACTTAACATACTATGTTTATAATTATATTTTTTTATATATTTATACAAGCGATCTATAACGCTGCCGTCTAGTACGTTCTCGTACAACACAGCGTTATTTCGAAAATAATTATTGTTTAACTTAACAAATAGTGTCGAAAGGAGGTGTTTAGCATGGCACGTAAGAAGAAAAAATCTGATGCTTTCAAAAAATTGGCCGAACGTCTTTCGGGAATAAAGGCTATTGACGAAAAGCTAGATCTTGGCAACGGCTTATCAGTTGATGCAATAACAGCTAAGGTGAATGCATACAATACCGAATTGGAGGAGTATAATATCATTCTTAGAAATGCAGACGCAAAGCTTAATTTAATCGAGGAAAGAGAAACCAGCGCCAACGATTTAAGCGAGAAGCTACTTTTGGCAGTTGCTGTTAAGTATGGCAAGGATAGCCCAGAGTACCAAATGGCGGGAGGCAAGCGTAAAAGCGATATCAAGAGAAACACTCCTCGTCCACGTAAGGGTAAAAAGAACACGTAGGCATAAGTAGAAGCTATGCTAGCAGTTCGAATTGTAGAAGGTGGTTACCCTAGGTAACCTCTTTTACTATTTTAGGGGGTTAGCGTCTGATTGCTTAATACTGCAGCGCCCCATAAAAGGATGGTAGTAGGAAATAGATGGAAGTTGTAGGAATTCATCTAACGTTAATTATAGGATAAGATTACCAGCAACATTTAATACAGCTACGCCTGTTCCTCTTTCCTACAGCTCCAACACAATCGCCCAATGGCAACATTAGCTAAACATTGGCACAGCCTACAGCTCCCTTGCCGTACCAGCTTCGCCATTGGGGTTGCCCCTACCACTATGGCTACTACACGTAATGCACCAAAAGTAGAACTCTTTTAAAGCTATTAAATTATAATTGACCATCGAGATAGTTGCACATGTCAACTGTTGACCTATATTTGCACCCAGAAAAAAAGTAAAACCCATGAAAAAGGATAGCTTACCCATTGGCATGACCGTTGGAAATGTGATTCGTCAAATCTTCAAGGTTATGAAACGACGCTTCAACGAATCGGGTAGTATTATTACGTTCGAACAGTTTGGCTTACTCCACGCCATCTCCATAAAAAAGGAGGAGGTCGTACAGCAGGATATGGCCGAGATGCTGGGAAAGGACAAGTCGGCCATCCTAAGGCTAATCGACTCGCTCGAAAGCAAGGGGTTGGTGGTTAGAAATAGCGACCCGCTAGATAAGCGAAAGAATGTACTATCGGTAACCCCCCAAGGAACCGAAGTAATCCAACATTTTGCGGCTATTGCCGTTACGATCAACGAAGAATTCGTAAAAGATATCAGCCAGGCCGACCTAGATACTTTCTATGCCGTTGTTCAAAAAATACAAAACAACGCCGAAAAAATCTTGTAAAAGATTTGTGCTTATAGTTGACCCGATCAACTGTATACAGTGTAAACTTTGTATCAACCAAACTTATTCAATAGATGTTCAACTACAAATCAACAGCGGCTTCTACGCTCCTTATTGCGATACTACTCGCATCGCCGGCGGTTGCCCAAAAGGCAACTTCGCTAAAGGAGTGCCTAGAATACGCTGGCGCCAACAACCGAAACCTAAAGATTTCGGGGTACGAGCTCAACGTAGCGCAGAGCAAGATTAACGAGCAGCTGGGTGCATACCTACCGCAGGTAAACGTAACGGCCTCGCTCGACGACAACCTGAAGCTCAACAAGCAGCTACTACCGGCAGAAATGTTTGGCGGTACACCGGGTACCTACAAGGCGGGATCGTTCGGAACCAAGTATAACGTGGCGGCAGGTGCCCAGGTAACCCAAAGCATTTTCGACCCGCAATTTTTTGTAGCCCTTAAAACGGCCAAAACCAACAGGGTGCTTTCGGAGCAGAGCCTTAAAAAGAGTCACGAACAGGTAACCTACAACATCAGCATTGGTTTCTACCAGGCGTTAATCATTCAGAAGCAGCTAAACGTGCTCAAGTCGACGCTCAACACCTCGGAGGAGATGCTCAAGTCGGTGGAGCTACGCCGCAAGAACGGCATGGCCAAGCAAATAGATGTGGATAAGCTAAAGGTGAGCTACAACAACACCCAGTCAATGCTTAGGCGTACCGAGCTAAGCTACGGCCAGTCGCTCAACAACCTAAAGTACCAAATGGGGATGCCGCTCGACAGCACCATCGTGCTTCCCGGTGCCGTACCCGACATTACCTTCGACAGGCAGCCAACCGGATCAGTTACCGACAGCACCATCGAAAGCCGAACCGACTACCAAATGCTTAAAACAAGCCTTTCGCTTACCGAGCTCGACAAGAAGAAGCAGCAGGCCTCGTTTCTTCCTATCCTTTCGGTATACGGCACCTACAGCTACAGCGCCATGAACAAGGAGTTTAAGTTTTACGAGTCGGATCAGAGGTGGTTCAACAGCTCTTCCATTGGGTTAAAACTTTCGGTTCCCATCTTCTCTGGTTTTCAAAAGCACCAGCGCGTCAACCAGTCGAAAATCAACATTGCCAAAAGCCAGGAGAACCTCAAGCTAACCGAGCAGTCTATTCGCCTTCAGATATCGAACTACGAAATTCAGTACCGAAACGCCCTGGATAACATACAGAACGAGAGCGAGAACTTTGAGCTGGCCAAAAGGGTGTACGAGAGCACGCAGCTCGAATGTAAGGAGGGTGTGAGCAAAACTCTCGATCTTGTTCAGGCCGAAAGTGCGCTTCGCGAAGCCCAGAATAGCTACTTTAACAAGCTGCTCAGCCTCTACATTGCCAAAATCGACTACGAGCAGTCGAAAGGAAACCTCGAAAATTTTATAACCAGCCAAATAAAGTAGAAGTTCGCTACCCCTACTTGACTTGCAGGCACAAAACTATGACAAGCCCACACGTGGGTAAAAACCTTAAAGTTAAAGAAAGACTCTCCATCGGAGTGTCATCCCCTG
>CAXYUU010000402.1:0-3531 GCA_964292015.1 uncultured Acetobacteroides sp. | reverse complement strand
CATTGTCTAGGACTGCACGAAGGTGATCCTTTAAAACAGAAACAACAACGCCGATCTTATACTCCTTACCGATCTTAATTAGATCTTCAGAATTAATCGATCCGTCGCTCGAAACGGCAACAAACTTCATGTACTTTCCACCATCGGCAAAAAAATCTTTGAAGAACTCGGCGTGTGCCTGTTCTGCTGCAGGATCATCAACTAGCGGCTTTTGGGTACAACCTGCACCTGCGCCTGTAAATCCTTTAAAGATAATTCCATGTACGGCATTCTTTTTGGCTTGTTCTATGGCAACGGCAGGCTTTTTAGAGTACGACCATACCTTTACAAGGTAGCTTCCTTGTGCTCCGGTGGATACACATTCAACATTGTAACGCCAATCTTGAGTATCTTTATCTGCCTTTTTCTTTGCCTGTGCAAACGAGATGGTTGTTGCTGCAAAAAGCATTAGGACAATGAGGGATACCCCTTTTACTAGAAATCTCATGATCAAATTATTTTAGTATTCGTATTGTTGAAGCACCTCGCATTTGCTACTATGCTAAAAATTAGGAAAGCAACTTTTACTTTCTATAGTAAAACAAGCCATTTTTAGGTAAGCATGCAAGGTGCATCGGCCTTTTTTTGAGCTTTTTGCCGTAGCAGGTGTCGTAATAATGTTACCTGCTCGGGTTAAAAGTGTATGATAGCAGGGTGTTGCCCATTTTACTATCATACACGAAAATTTGGTTCGTCAATTTACAACGACAGCGCTAAGTTGGTATTACTTAATTTGTCGTAATAGCATACCAGGGTAGTAGTTTTTTCCACCAGCAAAGTATGTACGGTCGAGTGGTGCGGTAGATGTACTATCGGGTACTGCTGCTGTATGTGCGGCAGAACTGTCGATGGGTGAGTATCGGTTATCCCAAATCTCCCCTTTTTTCACCTTGAGTACTCCCTTTTTTACATACTTCGTTTTACCCGTTTTTTCGTCAAGCGTCTGCTCCAATACCTCAAACTTATCGCCTGCGGCTAAGCCTTCTTTAAGTCCGATTTTTGCGCTTAATGGGTCAGATGTGTAAAGAGGTGTTTTTGTGCGAAATACCTCGTACTTTTTCTGCAGCTTGGCAATAACGGCATCAACCGCTCTTACAGTTGCTATTCGGGTAAGCTCAGCATTCTCCTTGCTAGAGAATATTGACGATTGAACATCGGCCCAAGCAGATTCGCAGCCTACCATCTCAAGCTTAAACAGGTTGGTGGTATCGAATGCCGCCTTTTTTTGAGCATCGAAGCTATTTTCGTCAATCCACATCTTGTTATAGAATACGGCAGCGGTGGAGTCGTTCCAAACTAAACGGTAGAGGTACGAGTTCGTTTTAACTACATAACCTTTAGCCGCAACTGCCACGCCTGCACTAGCGACATCGGCTACGGCACCAAGAGTAGAGCCTCCGTACATTTTTAGTAGGGCAAGGCCAGCAGATGCCTTTTCGGCAACCTTTGCCTTGTCGACATAGTTGAAGCTGGTGACAACCACAAAGGTATTGCCAATGAGCTCCTCGCCTGCATCCGATAGCGCGCTGATTCCGCGAGCCGATGCCTTTGCTACGTTTGCCTGCATCTCGCTTGCGTCGTAAAAACCGCGTTCACCAATCACGTCCATGTTAAAGGTTCCCTTGGGGCTGCGGTTAAACCATTTTGCGACAAGATCACGGGCAACATTATTCGTATTCAAATAATTGTCGATGCGAAGGTTTAGGTTTTGTACGTCAGAGGTATCAATCAGCCCGGCGGATGCGTTGCTAACAAACGACCTTCCAAAATCGGAGGATGATGATGATGCTTTTTTTGCGGCAGGAGCTGCTGCAGAGTCGAGGACAACGGCGTACTTCTCGGGATCGAACGTGCGAACAGGAAGCATGTGGTTGTTGAACTTGTCGGGTACCGGAGCCAGTATAAACGCCTCCTTGATGGTGTCAGCATAGGGACGCCCTTTGACATCAACCATCATGGTGTAAATAGAGCTTCTTCGGTATTTTAAATTCTGGGGCAAGTTATCTTTGGTTGCCTTCAAATTTTCTACACTTTTGTCTTGTGCAAGACTTTGAATGGGTGTAAGTGGTAGCAGGAAAAAAGCTATTCCTGCTCCAAATATTACTTTTTTGTACATAATAAGTATGATAGTTTAAAATTTACTCTTCCGTCTTTTTATATCTGTCCCGTTTGCTGCTGTGCATCCGGCTCCATATTTACCTTATCTCTATCGCTTACAAGCAGACTCCTTCGTGTTTTTAGCGGTGCGTCTACTCTTGAACTTCACCGTACTGCAGAGCTGCCAAATACTCTTTATCGGATAGCTCGCCATTCGAACGGCTATAAGGAAAGTCGTGAAATTTTGGGATTACAATTTTAGCTATTATTCTAGAATTATCAGCAGCTTTTTACGCGGAAAATTCTAGATACACTCTACTATTGCGCCTCTATAGTGTGGGTTGTCTTGGTGTTGCTACTCGGCTAGTGGGCTGTAGGCAGGAAGGCTATTGGGGAACGAACGAGCTTGCCGGGTTCGAAAAGTTGTTTGTAGGTGCCCATACCGCCAGCCATTCGGGCTCCATATACACATCTCTCTACTTGCTGCTATCGAAACCGCCTTCGGTTACATGGTAGGTTACGCTAAGCTTCCCGTCTCATGAATAAAAAAAGGCTCCTGAAACAGGAGCCCTTTTACGGTATCGTTCTGTGCGCTACTAGTAGCGGTAGTGTTCGGGTTTGTACGGACCATCAACCTTTACGCCAATGTACTCGGCCTGTTCGGGGGTAAGCGTGGTTAGCTTAACGCCAAGCTGCTCGAGGTGTAGGCGGGCGACCTCCTCGTCGAGTGCCTTAGGCAGACGGTAAACGTCTACCTTCATGTCCTTCTCCCAAAGCTCCAGCTGGGCTAGGGTTTGGTTGGTAAACGAGTTGCTCATCACAAACGATGGGTGACCGGTTGCGCAGCCAAGGTTTACCAAACGACCTTCGGCCAAAAGGAAAATGGCGTGTCCGTCGGGGTAAACGTACTTGTCTACCTGTGGTTTGATGGTGATCTTTTGAATGCCAGGCGTAGCGTTAAGCTTGTCTACCTGAATTTCGTTGTCGAAGTGGCCAATGTTGCAAACAATAGCCTGATCCTTCATGCCGGCCATGTGCTCGGCAGTAATGATATCCTTGTTACCAGTTGTTGTAATAAAGATGTTGCCTTCGTCGAGGGCATCCTCGATAGGCTTAATCTCGAAACCTTCCATGGCTGCCTGTAGGGCGCAAATTGGGTCGATTTCGGTAACAATAACGCGGGCACCGTAGGCACGCATCGATTTGGCGCAACCTTTACCCACGTCGCCATATCCGCAAACTACGGTAACCTTACCGGCAATCATTACGTCGGTGGCACGCTTGATACCATCGGCTAGCGATTCGCGGCAGCCGTACAGGTTGTCGAACTTGCTTTTGGTAACCGAGTCGTTTACGTTGATGGCAGGAATTAGGAGTGCGCCCTTTTCCATCATT
>CAXYUU010000401.1:0-3548 GCA_964292015.1 uncultured Acetobacteroides sp. | reverse complement strand
TAAAATCGGCGATTTTCTGCGAGATACCGCTTAATAGCTACTACAGCATAGTAATTGACCAAGTGACAGATTTGCATCTGAAATAGCTAAGCTAAATCTATGAACATGAAAAAACTACTAGTATTTTTTGCTGCAATAGCAGCAATCTTCATGGTGTCCTGTACAAATGAAGAGGATACTCATTTAATTGAAAAATCAAAGACCTTGTCTTACGTCATAGACGAAGGACAAGCAATTACCCTCAACCCGTTGAACCGTACTGCTGGTGCAAATTATCGCTGGTATGTAGACAACGAACTGGTTGGTACAGAAGCCTCCCTAAAGTTTAAAGGGACGAAATCTGGCGTAAACGAGGTTGTGCTGAAAACCAACATCAATGGGGTTGAAAGAACAACCACCTATTCGGTTAGCGTAACCTACCAGCTGTTAACCTCGCTGAATACGTTTTCGCTTAACAGCTCGAATGGAACTTCAACCACCGGAGGTTACTACTGGAATCAAACCTACTCCAACACTAACTTTACCTCTGGGATATTTACCTTTTCTCATACAGGTGGCGATGTTAGCGGCTACAACTACTGGGATGGATTTACGGTATCGAACGTCGCAGACATAACCAACTATGGCGCACCTGGTAGCTCTGACGGATGGATTGCCCATCAGTGGGGTTGTATGGCAGAAAATCCAATTTCCCCTAATTTCTTGATAGGGTATTGGGGTTACTACATGAAAGACTTCCAGTCGGGTCTAACAAACTTTACGGAGAGCGGCTTCTCAAATTGGGTGAAGCTTGGTAATGGCTCATCAACCTATAATCCGCAGGAGGTTAGCGTTGCCATACATCCATGGCCATACTATGGTAATTTGTATGGCGATGGCTTTGCTCGTCCGTTTGTGCTGGGCGATTACTTTGTTCTGAAGGTATATGGTGTTAACGCATCCAACCAAATAGTAGGTCCTGTAAACTACTACATGGCCGACTACCGAACTACCCCAGGAAGCATGTCAAAAAAATGGAATCCGATCAATATTACCTCTCTAGGAGCAGTTAAATACTTAATGTTTCAGATGGAATCGACTGATGCATCGGCCCAATACGGCCCGAATACTGCGGTGTACTTCTGCTTAAAGAACATCAAGGTTACTCAAAATTAACCATAGCTATCGAGATGTAAATCTTACCCTGAGGTGCAGCAATGCGCCTCAGGGTTTCTCGAAAATCGCGATGGTGCATTTGAGTGAATTTAGGCGTGAGACTTCCTTTACTATTTAGAGCATTCGGTGCTAAAGGAAAGGTACTGCTTTGTCTTGTTTTTCATCATTCCCAATATAGCGGGATACATTGATGAGAATGCTGAACCTCAGCCCAATTAAATCGCAACTTTTACGAATAATAAATTTATGTTAGAAGCAGGTTTACAGCTCAACGTTAAGGAAATATTCACCGCCTTTATGGTGCTCTTTGCCGTTATCGACATTACCGGCTCGATCCCCATTATCATCAACCTTAACAACTCGGGGAAGCATGTACATGCCGGGAAGGCGTCACTGATATCGCTTACCATTCTGATCGTCTTCCTTTTTGCAGGCGAGGCGCTGCTTAAGCTATTCAATACCGACATAGCCTCGTTTGCTGTTGCAGGGGCGCTTATTCTTTTTGCCCTAGCAGTAGAAATGATTCTGAACATCGAAATATTCCGTAACGATGGGCCAAAAGGATATGCCACCCTTGTACCTGTTGTGTTTCCTCTTATAGCAGGGGCAGGAACGCTTACCACCACGCTCTCGCTACGGTCGCAGTACCATGTTAGCAACATTATAGTGGCGGTTGCCATTAACATGCTGCTGGTTTACCTCGTACTTCGATACATTCATATGGTGAAACGATTTCTTGGGGAGGCCGGGATTTACATTCTGAGGAAAATATTTGGAATTATCCTGCTGTCGATGGCCGTAAAGTTGTTTGCATCCAACATTTCTATTTTGTTGGGGACGTAATATGCTTTTTAAGAAGAAGGTGCCATTTCGAATGGGGATAGAGACCCGCCTGTAAAATGGCAACACTATTGAATTAAGAGAAGCATTAGGAGACAGGTATAGAATTTTGAGCACAGCCAAAAATGTTGGCTGGTTGGCCAACGCAAGGTTGGAAAATGATAATTTAGAAATACAGCTATGCCTTGTAATTACTCATCGCCCTTATATGGTATTATGACACACGTATCAAGAGGCTTACGCCAAATACAATTGACAGCCGATACGCTGTTTGTTTGATTTTCGTGATACGTATATTTTGTTGTGATGCTATTGATGCTGAGTACTTACTATGCCTTGGCCATAGATGTACTAGACACCTTATTTTCGAGTTGTATGACAACCAATAAAGACGCAGAAATTAGTGCTACCGTGCAAATATGCTACGGTATGCAGAAAGCCTTACGTGATACTTTAGTAACAGTGAACGTAGGGGTAACAGCCCTTGACGCATTGCAATATGTGGCGACTGTCGAAACATATCTCAAAGGCAAGCCTGTTTTTGTAAAATCGGTTGATAGCGTAGAAGGCGTGCGAGGTGTAATGGCATAGTATTATGAAGTAAACCACCAATCCACCAAGAGACTAGCAATAAACCAACCGTTGCAAAATGGCGATGTGTTGACCTGGATTAACAGAACGGATGTTTGTTCGTGTACGGTTGAGAGATAACAAGCAGCTTACTACTACCGGTAACTTTTTTGAAGGTGTTCCAAGGGAACGTACACAAATTGGTTATAGGTTAAACCGTGATACAAAAGGAATTGATTATGTTTGGATTATGCCACTGTTTTATCCCGAAAAGGGGAGCCCCTAGGGTAAGGAATGAGCCCGAAGACCTGCTACTGGTTACCGATTTTACCACTTACGGCAAAGGGGTGACGGATTAGCGGTTTTTTCGTACGGTTTTTTCGTACGGTACTATAACGTATCGTGCGTTGTAAAATCAATTTTTAGTTCTTTCAAATCTTTTGTTCTATAAGGTTCATTGTGCTGCAAGTGTAGCACATGATTAAAAGGGAACCATGTGAAAATCATGGACTGCCGCGCAACTGTAAGTGCCGAATAATTTTTACCGATAGTATCCACTGTGCTAATGTGCGGGAAGGATGGTAAAAATGGCGCAAGTCAGGAGACCTGCTTTATACGAATGACGATGCTTTCGCGTAAAAAGCTGTGTCAGTCATATACCTCCAATTTTACCCTTCGTCTTGAGGTATTCTCTCCACTACGGTTAATTCGCTTAAGCGTTATTTAGTTCGAAAGCATTAAAAGGAACAGGTAACAACAGGACTAAAAGTACGGTGGAGGTTATAGCCAAATCTTCCCTATTGAAAAGCAAGGTGTGTTTTTACATGAAACGAGCATGAATACCGCGATTTCCAACGCAGCTGAAAATCTATCATGCGCGATACATGAGACCCGTAAAAAACAGGCCTAAATAGAAACAAAACAAAAATAATGTCAAGAATGGAAATCTTAAGAAGCTTGTTTTCCGGTTCTGGTACAGCAAC
>CAXYUU010000400.1:0-3548 GCA_964292015.1 uncultured Acetobacteroides sp. | reverse complement strand
ATAGTGGAGCACCCGCACTTTATCATTTCCCATTCACTCTTTATAGTGGAGCACCCGCACTTTATAATTTCCCACTCGCGACTTATAGTGGAGCACCCGCACTTTATAGTTTCCTATTCGGACTTTATAGTGGAGCCCCCGCACTTTATAATCTTCCATTCGGACTTTATAGTGGCGCACCCGCACTTTATCATTTCTCACTCGCGACTTATAGTGGAGCACCCGCACTTTATAGTTT
Source organism: uncultured Acetobacteroides sp. (assembly GCA_964292015.1). Classification (GTDB taxonomy): domain Bacteria; phylum Bacteroidota; class Bacteroidia; order Bacteroidales; family ZOR0009; genus Acetobacteroides. The sequence goes on along the minus strand of CAXYUU010000400.1, from coordinate 3,310 downwards.
CCCACTCACACTTTATAGTGGAGCACCCGCATTTTATAGTTTCCTATTCGGACTTTATAGTGGCGCACCCGCACTTTATAATTTCCCATTCGCACTTTATAGTGGAGCACTTTCCCTTTATAGTGGAGCACTTTCATTTTATAGTTTCCCACTTTCCCTTTATAGTGGGGCACTTTCTTTTTATAGTTTTCCACTTTCCCTTTATAGTGGAGCACTTACATTTTATAGTTTTCCACATTCTCTTTATAGTGGGGCACTTTCATTTTATAGTTTCTCACTTTCTCTTTATAGTGGAGCACTTGCTTTTTATAGTCTTCCACTTTCTTTATATAGCCTCGTAGCCACCAGTACCAATAGCATTACGCCCCTCTGTATAGTAGCAGAAAGGCGACGAAACCAATCACAAAAGTCAAATAAGCATAGTTGGCTCTGTCATTATTTACGATTGGCGTAAGCCTCGTGATACTTGATATGTGCTTTGTGATACCCTGTAAGGTTTTATAAACGGTAGATTGCTGTAACCAGTAGCCCATCCCAATTTTCAGGTAAAGCGTAAGTCCACCCCCACCACTTCTTCTTTGCCTTTGGCTTTACCCTACCGAGTTGTCTTAGCCAACCGAACCGAACCCGAGTACTACTCCTGAACTTCCACCTGCACGGAATCTTTTTCCTGCTGCATTTTTTTCAGCCGCTGCATTTTTATCCGTCTCTTCCACAGCTCCCGCTTGCTCATCTTGTTTTCGAGGCGGGCGGGTAGCGTATCCCTCTTGGTTAGCCTGAACGGCGAGGCGGTTTCTTTAGCCACAGGAGGGGGGGCTGGCCTACTTTTTTGTATCGTCATCAGGTAGCCTGTTAGCAGCACAAGAAGCGCTGCTGTAATTCCCAAGGCTATGCGTAAGCGTACGCGATAGCTACTTTTTTCCGCCATATTCGGTTTTGCTGTTTATTTTCGATTGGTCGAACCGGCTTCAGCTCCTGCTGCAGGCCGGCGATGCGGCAAAGCTACGAAAAATATGCCGCGTGCCGTGCCCGTAGCCGCCCACCAACGGCCTAGATACCACTGAAAGTTGGGTGATGATCCCCAATTTCCCCGCTGCCGCTCGTTCTTTAGGGGTCGATGTCGCGCCTCTGCTGCCGCTACCGCTCTATTGGCAGATGCATCGTAGCCCTTTTGGTTCGGTAGTTAATAAAGATTAGCGGATAGCTATCCGCATTTTTACCCCTGGCCTTAGCCTCGTACAGCAGCTGGTTGTACACATCGTCGGCGTTATCATTTTTTAGGCTGAAGGTGGTAAAAAGCGTTTGGGTATGCGAAAATAGCGAAAGCGAGGCGTTGGGAATTCTGACAATCTCCTGACTCTTTACCGGCACCCCAACAATCACGATCAGCGTATCGTTATACGGATTGCTGACGTACTGAATGCAGGGCTGCCCGCTAATCGACGATGGCGGAACGGCCTTGTACAGCTTAAAAAGCTCGCTCACCGCTACCGCACTTCTCGTTTTAGGGATGTACAGCTTGCTCACAAACGCCTTAAAGTCGTTAATCTCACCTCTGCGGATGGTCAGGTGCAGCGGCTTGCTATTCATTTGGCAGTCCATCGCCAGCGATTTGAGCTCGTTGCGCACCCCCTGCTTGATGGCGAAGTACCAAAGGTACGCCTTCACCTTCTTCCAAATCGAGCTGGGCAGCTCAAGCTCTAGCGTGGCCGCTATGGTGGTGGTCTCCTTTTGGTACGATAGGTTAAAGATCAGGTCGCCCTCCGATTCCGGCTCGTAGCACACCTGGTAAATGATGCTCTCGTACCGCTTCTCCTCCCTTAGCTGAATAAATCCCTTCGTCTTATTTTGGTTGATCCATCGGTATACGTATGGCTGGTGCCTACTGCTCGAGTCGATGCGGAAGTTATCCTCCTTGCTGTAAAAGAATCGGCTTCGGCTAATCCAGTAGTTCGGATCGGCCAGCTTTTGGTAGATCAAGCGTTGGGGACATTTCACGGCCACGGTTTCTCGTACCGATAGGGTCGAGGGTAGAAAGATGTAGATCGCTGCCGAAAGGATGAAGAATAGAATTAGTAGGCGGAGGATGATCCTAATCCATTTACGCATGTCAAATTTTGTTTAGTAGCCAATTTACGGAACTGTTGCGATTAAATCCAACGCTCATTCGAAGATGTAAAGATAGGTAAACGGTTCTTTTCATGAAATATTGTCACCTCGTTTTGCCCCTTGCCTGAAATATTGGCGTAATTTGCCCCTTGGCAAGCTAGTTGATGGACGGATCTACACCACACCGTAGCATCACAATAAGCAGTGGTAGCAGAAAGGCGACAGGCCAATCACGAAAGCCGAATAGTACCGGTGGTTCCGCTTTCAGTTCCGATTGGCGTAAGCCTCGTGATACTTGATACGTGCTTCGCGATGCCGTAGGGAGTTACAGATGGATTTAAATCGTCAAAAAGAGGAGGTACAACATGAACATTAACAACTTTACCATAAAAGCACAGGAGGTGGTTCAGCACGCCATCGAGATGGCCACCGCTAACCACAACCAGATAATCGAGCCGGGCCACCTGCTACAGGGTTTGCTTACCCAAAGCGAGAATATTGTAGGATTTCTACTCCGGAAGGTGGGCGCCAACGTGCCCAATGTGGAGCGTGGCCTGCAGCTTATCGTCGATAAGTACCCAAAGGTAACCGGTGGTGAGCCCTCGCTCAGCAACTACTCCAACCGTGCCCTGCAAAAGGCAATCGACTACTCCAAAAAGCTCGGCGATCAGTACGTCTCAGTCGAAAATATTCTTCTGGGTATCCTCGATGCGGGCGATAACGTTTCCAAGCTGCTTAAGGATAGCGGCCTTACCGAAAAGGAGCTGGTAGCGGCAATCAAGGAGCTGCGCAAGGGGGCTACGGTCGACAACCAATCGGCCGAGGAGACCTTCAACGCGCTCAACCGCTTTGCCATTAACCTAAACGATATGGCGCGCTCGGGCAAGCTCGACCCGGTTATCGGCCGCCACGAGGAGATTCGTCGTGTGCTGCAAATCCTCTCGCGCCGAACCAAGAATAATCCCATTTTGGTGGGCGAACCGGGTGTGGGTAAAACGGCCATTGCCGAGGGTATCGCCCATCGTATCGTCAATGGCGACGTGCCCGAAAACCTCAAGTCGAAGCAAATCTACTCGCTCGACATGGGGGCGCTTATTGCCGGCGCTAAGTATAAGGGCGAGTTCGAGGAGCGCCTCAAGGGGGTTATAAAGGATGTTACCTCATCCGATGGCGACGTGATTCTTTTTATTGACGAAATACA
>CAXYUU010000399.1:0-3550 GCA_964292015.1 uncultured Acetobacteroides sp. | reverse complement strand
AATACCATTAATTGTAACCGATAGGTTATTGTCGATGTAGTATTTACCAACCGGCTTTGTCTCCTTATGGTATATGTCAATTCGTTTATTCATAATAAGCGGATCCTTATCGTCACTCCGATCCGAACTCTTACCACGATGTAGCCCCCTTGCGATTAGCTCGTCGTGAGGGACATCTAAAAATAGAACACGCCTTATGGCCACGCCATGCTTTTGGGTTAACCGCTGCAACGTTTTTGCCTGATTTATGGTACGAGGATAGCCATCGAGGATTAACCCTTTACTACTTTTACATTTAAGGATTTCTTTCTCAATCATCTCCTCCAGAAGCTCATCGGGAACAAGGTGGCCTTGACGTATGTAGGTTTCAGCCATTAAGCCCAATTCCGTTTGATTCTTACGCTCGGCACGTAAAATATCGCCAGTAGAAACATGTTCAAAACCCGTTTTCTGAGAAAGAATTTCTCCTTGAGTTCCTTTCCCTGAAAATGGTGCACCAAACAGGATGAGTATTTCCATAAATTGCAGCTTTAAGGGGTTAATTATAAGCCTAAATAGTTGGCATAAGCCGTTTGTTAAATAAAATCCGTTAACGATTTTTTAGGAAAACAGGCTCTTCCTTCTATTGTTCAATCCCTCATTACATATTCAAGAACGGCCTCTTAATGGGCTTGCTTACTTCGCAATTTCGTCCTGAATAACCTTAGTAACCTGTGCAATCAACGCTTTACTTTCGGCCTGTGTTTTTACGTACGAAAGAAGCTTAATTTTGGAATCCTTACCAATAATAACGACAACTCCCTTCCCATCACAATCGGCAAGCGACCACGAATTTTTTATCATTTCATTCTCATCGAGTAGGACAACCGATCCGGAGAACTGCTTCTCCTTTTGACGCGATTTCATTCGAATTGCACTATTAGGAATCCAAGTAACCTTACAGTTCGCGACTCCTATCCCTACATACTTTTCCAGCGAAAACTTCCTGGCCTTAATAGCATCTGAAAGAGGATCATTCACATCTTTCACATCGGGATCGGTATAAAAAAGCACAATAACCTTCTCGCCAAATGATGGTATTGCGGCAATCTTATCACTCGTATTTAACACCTTTACATTGGCCACTTTTTTACCAACGGTTGCCTGCTGTGCGCAAGCCCAGAGTGCGGTACAAAGGAGCACTCCTACTAATGCTAATCGTTTCATATTGGATGTTTTCGAATTAAAATTCAGTGCAAATATACTTTTAAAAGTAAAATCGCCCCTTCGAAATAAAAAGGAGGAGCCAGTAGCCCCTCCTCAAATACTTAAAACGTAACGGCAACTCCTGCCTTAAACCAGCGTTTTGGTTGGGCAATGTTACCCAAATCGTAGTAGTTCTTATTTAACAAGTTCGATGCTTCAGCAAAGGTCGATATGTTTTTGTAGGTGTACATCAGCTTTGCATCTACCGTTATAAATGGATCGTATGCAACTTCTAACAGGCTTGGAGTGGTATAAGTCCCCTTCCTATCCTGGTAGCTACCCCTAATATTAAAGGTCAAATCCTTAAGCAAGCCTACAGTTGCCGAAAGTGTCGCCTTATAGTTCAAGTAGTCGAGTGCGTACATCGAGATGTAGCTACTGCTGTTCTTGTCCTGCTTTTGGTAGATGTACGATGCCGATGCCGACTTAAAAACAGCCGTATTGGGGCTATACGATGTGGTAAATTCTACACCGGTTGTATGAATCGCGGTTAAGTTTTGAGTCTTTGTTTTAGCATCGCCAGGCAGCTTTACCCTATCAATTACGTTGTCGGCAAGCCGACGGTAAACCGATGCCTGTGCCATCCAAACCTGATTTTCGTACTTAAATCCGCCTTCGTAGGTAATGGCCTTTTCGGGTATTAAATTCGGATTACCATCATGATCCGGTCCTTTATAGTACAGATCGGTAAATGTTGGCAGACGATATGACTGGTTGGCCGAAGCAAAAATCTTCAACCCTGTTTTACCCAAAAGGTAGCTAGCGTCGGCACCCCAATACCAGCTGCTTCCAAAGTCATTCGCATGGTTAAACATCAACCCGGCAGATAGAAATAGGTCTTTGTAGCTGTACGAATGCTCAAAAAAAGCGCTCGTATTTAGCCGGGCAACTCCATTCGTATATAGCAGGTTGGTTCCTATAATCTTTATCGGCTTGCTAAGCACATCACCTAACCCATTCGACACAATTTCCTCGTCGCGTACTTCGGCTCCAACCAACGTCTTGCCTAAAAATGTAAACGCCGATAGCTTTATATTACCCCCGTAAACATCGGTTCGGTGGTAGTTGTGACTTTTGTAGAACGGAAGAGGATCGTAACGAAATAGTTCGAACCTGTCGAAATGCCTACGCCAGTAGCCCGCTGCCGACAGGTTGAGTAGCCCAAAATCTTTACCCCATCGAAGGCTGCTAAAGTAGGTTTTGGTTGCCTCATACTCGTTGGGATACTTAACGGAATAGAAACTATTTGCCCCAAATCCCTTATCCTGTATGCCGGTGCTTAGCTCTACCTCTCCTACCTTACTGTTTTTATAGGTAAAATTGCCGTAGTAGCTATTCATCTCAAAATCGGTGTTTTTGATATACCCCGACGACTGCTGACGGTTAGCCGAAATAAAGACGCCTAAATCTCCCTTTTTAGCCGATGTAGTGGCACCAACGGCGAGGTATCCAAAATCGCCACCCGAAATGCTAACACGAGTTTGATTACGGCTTGGCGATGTGGTAATAAAGTTAATCGCACCGCTAAAAGCGTTTGGTCCAAAGCTACGAGCACCAGGCCCTTGGAGAATTTCAATCCGCTCAATTGCCGAAATGTCCACAGGTAAGTTCAAATTATGATGGCCTGTTTGAGGATCGGTGATATTCACCCCATTGAGCAAAATCAGCACCTGATCAAAAGACCCTCCCCTTACCGACACATCCGACTGAACCCCAACAGGTCCGCGCGTACGAATATCAATACCCGCAGCATACGACAGAACATCGGCAACACTTTGAACAGGAGCATTCTTTAGCTCCTCCCTTGTAATGGTCGATACAACACGTGTAAGCTTCGAAAACGAATTCTTTTGTTGAATAGCCCTTACAACTACCTCACCAATCGTCTTATACGATGCAACATCGGTAGTATCACCTTGTGCAGCCACCTCTAGTCTAACTAGCGACAACACCATCAATCCAAAAAAGAACCTAAAGTTAATTCTCATAAAGCCAGAATACTCCAATTTTGAGGGATGTAAAATCCATTAAAAAAATAGGGTCGCTACTCAGCACCAAGGGTATCACAAATACTCCCAAAAATCGCAGTATACCTGGCGTAAGCCTCGTGATACGTGCGTCGTACGTCGTGATACCACATAATGGTGCTAGTCGCTAAAAAATAAGTTGCAAATATACGCTAAACCATATAACAAGCAGGGATTTCGAATTTAAGAAATATCCCAGCTCCATTTCGACGATTATCCCCTACTCGTATGTTTGCAGCGAAAGAATGATTTACCAAATTTATTCGGTTTCGGTAAAT
>CAXYUU010000398.1:0-3565 GCA_964292015.1 uncultured Acetobacteroides sp. | reverse complement strand
AGGCAAATTTAATTGTCAAAATCGCACCAAACCACCTCTCTATTGTTTAAAACCAACTAATCAGTTTAGATGAAGAGCAATATTGGAGTCTTAGCATTGTTGATTACGCTACAAGCCACCAGCCTCTCGGTAAAAGCAGAAAAGCCCGACAGCACAAGGCGGCTTCACTGGGCACCATTTATGGTGTCCGTTAGCACAAGTGCCGGTCATGTTTTCACCCCTAAAAGTGTGAGAAAGTTCAACGTGTCGCTCCCGTCCTACCAAAGCATAGCGGCCAGCATGCTTTTCACCTCCAACCAAAACACCCTTATCGACACGCTGTATGGCCGACCCTACTTTGGCATAGGATTGTACAAACCCTTTCTCCACGAATCCACGCTGCTAGGAAATCCCATCTCATTCTACCTCATATACGGATTAACCATCGTTCAGATAAATAGCAAGCTAGCAGTAGACTTAGAGGCCAAGCTAGGTGGTTCATTCGGTTGGAATCCCTACAACGCGAATTCTAATCCGTACAATAGAATAATTGGCTCAACAAGTAACTACCACGCCGGAGCCGATTTATTTATCAAGTATGAAGTAAGCAAAACATTACGAACAGGTGTAGGCGTAACCTACACCCACTCTTCCGATGGTGCCTACCGGTTACCAAATTCCGGATTAAACACCCTTGGCGGATTTGCTTTCGTAGCAGTAGCGTTTAAGGATCGCCCTAAAATAATTGACAAGTACCTAGCTGCTGTGAATAGAAAACATCGGCATTGGGAATACGACCTAGGCATCAGCTACTCCTCGCGCCAGATACTTGGTAATATCGAAAACACCAGCACAACTGCAATCATAAGCCACTCTTTTAAACAGGTAGATCTAAGCTCCTACGCCATGTATGTTACGAGCCATTACCTCAGAGCGGGCTTAGGCTTTCATCTCATCTACGACGAAAGCAATAACATTACGGCCACACGTACGCTCAACAAGCAAGAAAATAAGTACATGTACGACTTCATCCCGTCAACATTCGAAGATCGAATCAAAACCGGACTCTTTGTTAAGGCCGAATTTCCGATGGGTTACGTAAACGGCCTTGTCAATTTTGGGTATATCTTTAACTACGAACCGTCCAACAGTGACCAGTTTCGAATTAACCTTGGACTGAAATCGTACGTGTATAAAAGTTTGAATACCTCTTTCGGAATCCAAATAGTTCCATACCGTCGCTCGAACTGCGTTTTTTTCGGATTGGGATATACAATTAACCACCAGTCGCTATTTAGGAGTACCAGAAGGGAATCCTACTAAGCAAACGAATTCCACCTCTAAAACGCTCATCCTTTGAGGCTATCCTACCCTACAGAAGCCCCCTCCTCCTTGTACATATCGACAAACCTCCACCGCGCAATGCTGCGGCTTATACTACTCATCACATTCATCGCTCACAGGTGCAAGCATAATAAGCTCCTACCTTAAATGCGAATCATATTTTTAATAAATTGCAGCAATTATCAAATAAACCTAAGTACTACATAGGAAGTTCAGACTCTATACATCGTAAAGAAGTTTGAATGGGAATTACCAAACCAACTTGCGTTGAAGCAGCCAAACATCCTATCACAAAAAAGCACTAAACACCTATTTATGGATTCATCTGAAAACGCAACAAAACCATCCCTTAGCTTATGGGTGAGAATCCCCCTTTTCATTGTAGCATTCATGATCGTTGGCGGAATATTCCAGCTAATCGGGGTACTTGCTGCAGGAGTTCCACTAAAAGAGATTAGCAAAAGTGAATCCTTTAGTATAGGCCAGCATGTAGTCATCGGACTATTCGAACTAGTATCCCTATCACTAATTATCATTCTCTTTCGAAGGGAAATTGATAGGCAATCGATAATGTCGCTAGGCTTTTCATTTGCCAAACGGTACAACGATTTACTGGCAGGATTAGCCGTAGCCGTATCGACAATTGGGATTGGCACGTTGATACTATACACACTTGGCTACATTAGCATGTCGAGCGTTAACTTCGATGCAAAAACGGTTTTGCTCAGCTTTATACTATTCATATGCGTTGCCATAAACGAAGAGGTGCTGATGCGAGGATACATCCTCAACAACCTAATGACAGGCATGAACAAATACCTCGCACTTCTGCTAAGCTCGTCGATATTTGGGTTACTCCACCTCCTTAACGACGGCGTTACGGTGCTGGCAATGGTAAACCTCATACTGGCAGGGATACTTCTCGGGTCGAGCTACATTTTTACAAAAAACTTATGGTTTCCGATAAGCCTTCACCTATTTTGGAACTTCTTCCAGGGCCCCGTACTTGGGTACTCGGTAAGTGGAATGAAGGTAGACCCCATATTTACCCTTAGCAGCACGGGAAACGAGCTATTTACAGGTGGAGAATTTGGATTCGAGGGTTCGATTGTTTGCACGGTTTTACTTGTAGCAGCTACAGCTGCAGTTATTGGTTACTATGGCAAGAAAACTGCTGCTGCAAAAGAAGTACAGCTAGCCTACCAAAAGATCGGCTAGCGTTGCACGCGAATCCGCCCCCCTTAAACACCGAATAGCAGGCTACTCCTATTGAAATAGTCAGCCATTCGGTGTAACTTCCGGCTTAGAGTCCAAAATCTAAGAATAGGAATATACGCATAACGATGACTGGTGACGATTACAGAAACAGGATTGAAGCAAAAGTAGCCGAGATCGATAGGGAGCTAAGTAGCCGATGGGGCCGCCTCAACTTTAAAGGAATTCTGAGCAGAGACATGGAAACGCTCGAACAGCTGCATACCAAAGTGCGCATAACCTACCGCCTTTCGTTTGTTATAGCCCAAATATTTTCGATTCCCCTTATAATTGCATCCCTACTTAAGCTTTTTAAGGTAGACATACCCATCGATTTAAACCACCTCGCGATTCTAATCATCTTCTCGTGCACATTTCTCACCAATGCCTACCGTACCTACAAGCTCATGGTAAACCTCGACATGAAGATATTTTTACTAAACCTGACGAAATAGCGAAGTTGAACAACAAGTTGAATTCCGACCAAGAGCAACGCTGTCAGAATATTGCACCTGCCTTTTTCCCAATAAGGTAGCACGCTCGTGCACTTAGCCCCTCGGTTTTTCCGACACCCCCCACTTACATCCATCATTTTTACCAATTATTGATTAGCATTGTGCCCTGAATTGCCTCCTTACGAGCTAACCACCCGCAAGGATGCCTGTTTTTTTGCTAACCTCTAACAAACTTATCTTTAGCACGCTTATGAATCTTAAAACTAAGAACCTACTTCTCTGTGCGGTGCTGTGCATTTGGGGATTAAATGTCGCAGCGCAATCGGAGGATCCCTATTTTGGGGAAACCTGTACCAGCATCATGGTAGGGAAAAAAGCATCAACCGACCATTCGGTTATCACCAGCCACACCTGCGATGGAAACTACCGCACCTGGTTAAATATGGTGCCAGCCGCAACCTACGCCGACACCATTAAGCACATCGTGTATAAGGGAACCATGAAAACCGAAGCGGTATGGGATAAAACAGGAC
>CAXYUU010000397.1:0-3582 GCA_964292015.1 uncultured Acetobacteroides sp. | reverse complement strand
CCAAATCCTAATTCTGAAATACTCAGGATTACCGAGCATGCCTACAAAAAACTTTTTGGAGAAAAGCCAATTGTCAGAGCAATACATGCAGGATTGGAGTGCGGTTTATTTCTTGAAAAGTATCCTGAATTAGATATGATTTCTTTTGGTCCAACAATTCGTGGTGCTCACTCTCCTGAGGAGCGTATAGATATTCAAACAACGCAAAAGTATTGGGACTTACTTTTGGAAGTTTTAAGGGAACTAAAATAAGAAAGAGCCGTAAGGCTCTTTCTTATTAACAGTCTGTTTCAGTAAAATCTTCTTTTGTTACTCCGCAAATTGGACAAATCCAATCGCGTGGAATATCATCAAAAGTAGTGCCCGCAGGGATCCCCGCAACAGGATCCCCTAATTCAGGATCGTAAATAAAACCACATACTTTACAGCGGTATTTTTTCATCTGTATGGTTGTTTCTTTTTGGTTGACGTATTTACTTGTAATGAACGTGTGTATTCATGTGTGATTTTTTAATCAAATATAAATGTATAATTCATGAACAACATATCAAAATTTACAAGTAAAAGAATGATCTAGGATTGACTATATTTGTACTTTCAAAAAATAATTAATGATTAATCAATGATACAGCGGATTCAAACTCTCTATCTTTTAGCGGCAGAAGTGCATATTGCTATTCTCTTTTTTTCAAAATTAGCCTCGTTTACAGACAATGGACAAGAAATGGAACTTAATTTCAAAGGGCTTTACCACATGGATAATGGAGTTTTTGAAAAGACGATCAATACTTGGCCAATGGTTATTCTTCTGATAGCAGCTTCTATTATTGGTTTTTTTGTGATATTTCTATACCGACGTAGAATGTTTCAGACTCGGATATGTTTTGTTGCTATGATTTTAAATTTTGGCTTTTTGGGGGTGTTTGGCTACTATGTCTACTCTATTGCAGTTGTAGGAAATAGCATAATGACTCTTTCTTTAGTTGTTATAATTCCCGTTGCGGTTTTAGTCCTATACTATATGGCTTATAAGAAAATTGCAAAAGACGAAGCAATGGTTGTTGCTTCGTCTTTTAGAAGTCGTAGATAGCATATTGGAAAAATATAGCATAAAGAAAAAAGGGCGTGATGCCCTTTTTTCTTTATGCTATAACTTCTATTTGGTCCTGTTCTGTAAGTTTTTCGCAGTAATGGCAACGCAAGGATATTTTCTTTTTATCTTCAACAATAAACCTTGTTTTTACATTCTCAATGTTAGTAACACATTTTGGATTTGCACATTTGCAAATGGCAATTAATTCGTTTGGTATTGAAACTTCCCTTTTTTCAACAACTTCATAATCTTTAATGATGTTGAGTTTTGCATCAGGAGCTATTAATGCAATCTTGTTTGTCTCTTCTTCTGCAAAAAACATGTCAGATATCTTTACGATAGCTTTTGCTCCAAGTTTTTTACTTTCGAGGTTAGTTCCAAAGGTTATTTGATTGTCACATTTATCAAGGTGGAGGATTTTAATTACCTTGAATAAGTTTGCGGCTGGAATATGATCTATTACAGTGCCATCCTTGATGGCGCTTACTTTTAGCTGTTTTTCAGTACTCATTGCTAGTTACTTTATTTCTTTTTCCAAACCAAGAATTGAACACATAATTGCCATACGAGCGTAAACCCCATTTAGTGCTTGGGTAAAGTAGTATGCGTGTGGGTTGTCGTCTACATCTTCGCTTATTTCGTTTACGCGAGGAAGAGGGTGTAGTATTTTCATGTTTGGTTTTGCGTTGGCAAACATTGAGTTCTTAAGTACATATACATTTTTAACTTTTTCGTACTCCATTAAGTCGGAGAAACGTTCGCGTTGTACACGAGTCATGTATACAATATCTGCATCATTAATTGAATTGCCAATTTCAGTTTCTTCGGTATAAGAAAGACCTTTTTCTTTAAGAAAAATTTTATACTCGTTTGGCAATCTAAGTTCAGGAGGAGAAATAAAAGTGAACTTGGTTTTGAAGTGCGACATTGCTTGGAGAAGTGAATGTACGGTGCGTCCATATTTCAAATCGCCAATCATAACAATGTGGAGGTTGTCAAGTGTACCCTGTGTTTTGCGGATCGAATATAGGTCAAGCATGGTTTGGGACGGATGCTGGTTGGCTCCATCGCCTGCGTTGATAACAGGAACACGGGAAATTTCGCTGGCAAATCTAGCACTACCTTCGACAGGGTGGCGCATTACAATAAGATCGCTGTAATTTGCAACAGTTAAAATTGTGTCCTTTAAGGTTTCCCCTTTTGATACCGATGTGTTAGATGCTTCTGAAAAGCCGATTACTCTACCACCAAGGCGATTGATAGCACTCTCGAAACTCAAGCGGGTTCGCGTAGAAGGCTCGAAAAATAGTGATGCTACGACTTTGCCTTCAAGCAATTTTTGAGACGGATTCTTCTCGAACTTCTCTGCAAGTTCGAGTACCCGTAGGATTTCATTCTTACTGAAATCATTGATGGATACTAAGCTTTTGTTTTTCATTACTTGGTAGTGTTGAATTTCGTATATGGATTTACTTTTTTTCTACTATGTCTAGACTAAGTCCGTTGATGTTGCTTAACTTAGATTCTAGTACGTTTGCTCGACTTTTACGAATGGTCATTCGGATTGTGCAGCTATTATCAAATTCTTGATTCTCTATTTTGGGCTGTTCATCTTTTATAACTTTCATCACATCGTTGAGCATATGGTAGCCAAATGTGGCATTCATTGTTATATCTACCGTTTTTTCAACTATTTCTGCATTTTGTAATGTGTCACTCGTAGCTGATTGGTATGCGTTTATTAGTCCTGATACACCTAGTTTTGTTCCTCCAAAGTAGCGAATTACCACGATTAAAATGTTGGTAACATCGTATGATAGCAGCTGCCCATATATGGGCCGACCGGCAGTGCTTGAAGGTTCCCCATCGTCATTCATTCTATAAGATTCGCCTTTAGGGCCAATTCGATAGGCATAGCAGTGGTGGCGAGCATCATAGTACTCTTTTTTTATATATTGTACAATATCCTTTACCTCTTCTTCGGTAGAAACTGGGAATCCGTAGGCAATAAACTTGCTGCCTTTTTCCTTGTAAAGTCCTTCAGCTTTTTGATTTATGGTGTTATATGTGTCGTCCATTTAGATAAATGAAAGGTAAAATAGGCTAATAATTGACATGGCAACTCCAATAGCATTTATAGTAGATAACTTTTCTTTAAAGAAAAGTATGCCTATAGTTACTGATAGAATAACGATGCTAACATTATTGATTCCAAATACTATGGAACTGGCAATTTTAGAATTTAGCGCGTAAAGAAAAAACAGGAGGGAGCAAAAGTTTGCAATTCCGAGTGCTACACCATAAATCCATGTGTTTTTATCTTTTAGATTCTTAGATTTTCCTGAAATAAATATTGCAGCAAGTCCAATAATGCCTGCGACTCCAAATACTAATGCTGAAAAGTTGGAGTTAAAATCGGTTGGTATGGTCGTTAGCTGTGCAAGTTTTACCATCGAATCCGTAAGCCCCATTGAAAAGAAAAGTATAAT
>CAXYUU010000396.1:0-3600 GCA_964292015.1 uncultured Acetobacteroides sp. | reverse complement strand
ACGTTGGGTTGTTGTACAGTATGGGCCGATTGGCGAAGTACTTGTCCGAAATACCCTTCGACTTGTACACCATCACCAGGTGCTGGAGCAGCCCGAATCGGTACCTTTTGTACGATTCGAAGAATGGGTTGTGCAGCTTACGCCCAATGGTGTCGAGCAGGTATATCGAGGAGTCTATCTTTACCTTTCCTCGGGTTTTGTACGACTCCTGTGCTATCTTAGTAAACTGCTCGTTAAAGCCTTCGTCGAACGTGCTGGTCAAAAAGTTGATGTCCGTTTTAGGGCAGTTGGCTATTCCAACCTGAAACGACTCTTCGGTAAAGAAGGGATTTAGTCGTTGCTCCTCGGTTTTGGGAACTTTTGTAGGCAGAATTAGGGTGTACGACTTACCCGGATCGGCAAAAAGGTACCCCTTTTGGGCTCCCAGCAGTACAAAAATGTAGGAGGGTTCAACCACCCGAAGCGAACCATTGAAGTTTCCATTGGCATCGACGGCGACCTTTTCCATGGTTTCGTCGTTGTAGGTAATTTGGTCGCTGTAGGTTTTAAAAACCAGGGTGTCGCCGGCATACGAGGGCGCATAGCCCTTAATGCGAACCTGCTGACCGTATCCTGCAATAAAACCAAACAGCATTATCGACAGCACAAGAAGCTTCTTCGCCATTACTCCTGAATGTATTTTTTGATGTCGAGCGTTTTGGGAATAAAGGGGGTCACATCGCCATCATGCTGTAGGATGTCGCGAACGATGCTCGAATTGATGGGGGTGTGGCTGGTCGACGTTAGCAGGAATACGGTTTCGAGTTCGGCGTCCAGCATCTTATTTACCTGCCCAATTGCCCGCTCAAACTCAAAGTCGGCCGAGGTTCTTAGCCCTCTAAGAATGAATTTTGCGTTAGTTTGCTTGCAGAAGCCAACGGTAAGCCCTTCGAAGGCCACCACCTCAATTCGGGGCTCGTTGGCAAATACGTCTTCAATCATTCTCACGCGTTGATCGACGCTAAACCGGTTGTTTTTACTGGAGTTTTGTCCAATTGCAATTATTATTTTGTCGAAAATCTTTAGCCCACGTAGCACAACAGACTCGTGACCAACTGTAAAAGGATCGAAAGAACCAGGGAAGACGGCGATTTTTTCCATTTTTAGGATAATGGTGTGTGGTACAAATGTAAAAAGTTCGAAGAGATATCTTCGAACTTTTCCACTATTTTAGGAAGATAGCCTATGCTAGCTTCTTTGGTTTTTTAACTTGTTCGTCCAGAAGGGCGAATTCGAGTGCTTGGTCGATGGTCTCTACGTAGTGAAACGTCAACCCTTTGAGGTACTCTTCCTTGATTTCCTCGATATCCTTTCGGTTTTCTTCCGAAAGCATGATGTCGGTAATCCCGGCACGTTTTGCAGCAAGCATTTTCTCCTTAATCCCTCCAACAGGAAGTACCTTACCTCTAAGGGTAATTTCGCCCGTCATTGCAATCGACTTGCGAACCTTACGCTGGGTAAAGGCCGATGTTAGGGCAACCGTCATGGTAACGCCAGCCGATGGGCCATCTTTAGGAATCGCACCTTCGGGTACGTGAACGTGCACGTTCCATTTGTCGAAAATTTCGGGGTTGATCCCAATCTCTTCGCTGTGCGATTTGATGTACTCCATGGCAATGATGGCCGATTCTTTCATCACTTCGCCAAGATTTCCGGTAAGGGTAAGTCCCCCTTTTCCTGGACTTAGGCTAGTTTCGATAAAGAGAATTTCGCCGCCAACCTCGGTCCATGCTAGTCCGGTAACTACCCCGGCAAACTCGTTGCCCTGGTACATATCTTTGGTGAACCTTGGCGAGCCTAGTATTTTGCGGATATCCTCAATGGTAAGTATTGGGTTGTACTCTTCATCGAAGGCAATGTGCTTGGCGATATTTCTAACCACCTTGGCAAGGGTTTTATCGAGGGTACGAACGCCCGATTCGCGGGTGTAGTCATCGATAATAATCTCCACTATTTTCTTCGGAAACTTAACCTGCGACTTCTCCACTCCATGCGCGTCGAGCTGACGTGGAATGAGGTGCTGCTTGGCAATTTCGTACTTTTCCTCGGCTAGGTATCCGCTTACCTCAATCATCTCCATCCTGTCGCGAAGGGCAGGGGCAATGGTGCCGATGTTGTTGGCAGTAGTAATAAACAGCACCTTCGACAGGTCGAAGTCGAGCTCCAAGTAGTTGTCGTGGAAGGCAAAGTTTTGTTCGGGATCAAGCACTTCGAGTAGCGCAGATGCAGGATCGCCATGGAAGTCTTTGCCAATTTTATCGATTTCATCGAGGATGATAACTGGGTTGGCAAACTTCGATTTTTTAATGCTTTGGATGATACGTCCTGGCATGGCGCCTATGTAGGTTTTGCGGTGGCCACGAATCTCCGATTCGTCGTGCAATCCACCAAGCGATATACGACCGAATTCACGCCCAAGTGCTTTGGCAATCGATTTACCCAGCGATGTCTTTCCAACCCCAGGAGGGCCGTAAAGGCAAATGATGGGTGATTTTAAATCGCCCTTAAGCTTAAGTACGGCAAGGTGCTCTAGTATTCGTTCCTTAACTTGGTCGAGTCCAAAGTGGTCGCCATCGAGCATTTTTTTAGCCCTTTTCAGGTCAAAGTTATCCTGCGAAAATTCGTTCCATGGGAGCTCGAGTAGCAGCTGCAGGTAGTTGAGCTGAATCGAGTATTCGGCAACAGCAGGGTTCATGCGCTCGAGCTTAGCCATCTCCTTTTCGAAGAACGTCTGAGTCTCCAAGTTCCACTTCTTGTCCGATGCGGTTTTTTTCAGCTCCTCAATTTCCTGCTCGTTCGGGTTGCCTCCTAGCTCATCTTGGATGGTTTTCATCTGCTGATGGAGGTAGTACTCGCGTTGCTGTTGGTCTAGGTCAAACTTTACTTTCGATTGAATGTCGTTTTTTAGCTCAATCAGCTTAATCTCTTTGGTGAGATACTGAAGAAGAGTTAGCGAACGCTCTTTTATCGAATTTATATCGAGTAATTTCTGCTTTTCATCGTTGGTAATGTCGGAGTTCGAGCAGATGAAGTTTACCAGAAACGTTGGGTTGTCGATGTTTCTAATGGCAAACGATGCCTCGTTTGGTATGTTTGGCGACACCTTGATAATCTTCAGCGCAATGTCTTTTACCGAGCTCACAATTGCATCGTAGTCGTGATGTGGATCCAGCGGTACGGCATCTTCGAGTTCGGTGATTTTACCCATCAGGTAAGGTGTCGACTCAACAATTTCGTTGAGTTCAAAACGTTTGATTCCCTGAAGAATTACGGTAGTACTGCCATCAGGCATCTCTAGAATCTTCAAGATTTGCCCAATCGTTCCTATTTTGTAAAGGTCTTCCAAAGTGGGGTCTTCAACCTTTGAGTCGATTTGGGAAATTGCACCGATGATTTTATCCTTTGCGTACTGCTCGCGAACTAGCTTCAGCGATTTCTCGCGACCAACGCTAATAGGGATCACCACTCCGGGAAATAGTACTGCATTCCTGAGTGCTAAAATAGGTAGCGGGTCAGGAATCTCCGAACTTTCTATCTGCATCTCGCTGTCATTAGCGATAA
>CAXYUU010000395.1:0-3634 GCA_964292015.1 uncultured Acetobacteroides sp. | reverse complement strand
GTCATTTTTTTCGGTGGTGAAAATGGTGGCTGCGCTGCATGTTGGTATTTTGCGGAGCTAAAGAGGCTGCCTGCTGGTAGGTTGGTGTCTTTTGTGGGAGTAGGTAGGTTCAAATATCTTCTTAATACAACCTGCCGAGTTGAAAAAGGGGGATCTCAAAATGTTCTCTGTCCCTTAATTATCGAATATCTAAACGTTACTAAGCCACGAGGACCAATAAAAAGAGGCTGTCTCCATATTTGGGGACAGCCTCCTTTACAATTAGCCTGTCAATGCTACTTTATTCGAACAAGGGTTTGCGCATAGGTTGATACCTTGAGGGTTTTTACCCGTATGGTTCCACCCATTTGGCAGGTGTCGTAGTACCATCCTTCGCGGCAGCGGGTGTAGTCGCCTTCGGAGCTAAGCCTGGCGACCCACCCGCGTTACCCATAACGATACCAAGATCAACAATATTCTTTTCGATCTCAACGGCGAGGTGCTTTGCGCTATCGACCTCGATACGGTGTTGAACAGCACCTGCCTCAACGACTTTGGCGATGCCATTCGATCGTATACGAATACCGGACTCGAGGATGATACCAATCTGGATAGCGTGTCGATGAGCATGCCGATTTTCGAAGCCTACACCAAGGGGTATCTTTCGCAAGCCATCGGCTTTTTAACCCCCACCGAGCTCGAGTACCTGGCCTTCTCGGCCAAGTACATCACCTTCGAGCAGGTTCTTCGTTTCCTTATGGACTACATCAATGGCGACACCTACTACAAGGTGAAGCACGAATCGCATAATCTGGAGCGTACCCGCGCACAGTATAAGCTGCTGTCGAGCATCGATGCCCAGTTCGAGCAAATGCGCGAGGTGGTAAGTGTGGCCGCAAAGGAGTATGGCTGCTAGTATGTGGCGATGATATGTCGAAAAAAAACGCGAGGGAGCCTATTGGCTCCCTCGCTGGTTTATCCCTCCTTACTTTGCGAACAGGCTAGTAGCCGTACACATCTTTAAGGGTGATTTTTTCGATCGTACCATACTTGGCGAGCGATTTTAGGTTGATGTCCTTCTCCTTGCCAACGATGGTGATGATGCGGGGCTTGCCCTTGATGAAGCTTTGCTGAAACTTCAGGATGTCGGCGTAGTTCATCTTCTTAACCTCTGCGTATACCAGCTGGTTGATGTCTTCGCTTAGCCCCAGCTTGTTGAGGTACAGGTAGCGGTTCAGCAGCGAACGCTTTACGTAGCGGGCGCTTTCGAGGTTGCTCAGCAGGTTGCTCTTAGCTAGCTTAAACGCGTTTTCCGATTTGGGCATGTTGGTCAGCAGGGCGTCGAAGGCGCTCATGGCGTCGATGCACTTGTCGTTTTGGGTGGCGATGTAGGCGGTGTTAAAGTAGCAATCGCGCAGATCGGTTGGCGGTGCGTAGAACGAGTAGGCGGTGTAGGCCAGCGCTCGGGCTTCACGTAGATCTTGGAACACGATAGAGTTCATGCCTCCTCCAAAGTACTCGTTAAAGAGCTGGATTTGGGGGGTCAGCGACTTGTCGAACCGTCCGCCCTTAATTCCAATGTTGATAGCCGACTGCTTATTGTCGAAGTTGAGCAGAAAGGTCTGGTTCTGCTTAACGTTCCACTCCGGATACTTGATCGGAGCAGGCGCTACGGCAAACGTTTTGGGGCCAATGTGCACCTTGTTGAGCAGGTTTACCACCTCGCTGTTTGAGGCAGGACCATAGTAGGCAATACGATGCTTGAACCCAAATAGGTTGCGGAACTTTTGGGCAAGCACCTCGCCCTTTAGCTGTGCCAGCTCCATGTTGGTGGGGTTGCTGGTTTCGGCAGACAGGGGACCCCACTTGCAGAAATTTTGTGCCGCATCAACAATTTGGTTGAAGTTGGTTTTGCTGTCCGATCTTTCCTTTAGCAGGTTGCCAACCATCATTTGCATGGCCGGCTCGTCGGCTTTTGCCTGCTTCACGTAGCTTTCGAGCAGGGCTAGGGCGGCCTCCATGTTTTCGTTCAACCCCTCGATGCTAACTCTGGTTTCGTCTTTGTCAATCTTCACCTCTATGCTACAGCCAAGGGCGTAGAGCTCCGACTTCAGCTTTTCGGCAGGCATCGTAGCGGTGCCCAGTAGGGGGGCGTAGGTGTTTAGCAGCTTTAGGTCGCGGTCGTTGGCATACCCAAAGTCGAAAATGTAGGCTAGGGTAAACAGCTGGTTCGACTTGTTCGTATTACCGATCACCTCGAGTCTGGCCTTGGTCTTGCCAAAGCTCAGCTCCTTTTGGAAGTTGGGGAATACGGGGTCGATTTGCTTCACCTTGGCCGTCTTGATCTGCTTTAGGAAGGCCGATTCGTCGTTGCGGTTAATGTTCAGCGGCGTGATGCTGGGCTTATCAATCTTCTGAACATTCTTATCCTCACCTTGGCGCTTGTACACCACCACGTAGCGATCGTCGAGGTACTTTTTGGCAAATGCCGTCACATCCTTAAGGGTGATCGCTTCAACCTGCTTGATGTAGTCTACATTATCCTGCCATGGCGATTCGTTAACGAAGGAGTTGAGCAGCATCCAGGTTCTACCGTTGTTGCTATCCATTGCCTTTTCGTAGTTCAGCTTCAGGTTGGTTATAACTGCCTTGAAGAGCTTGGGGTCAACCAGTCCGTTGCCAATCTTTTTAACCTGACCTAGGAGTAGATCCTTAACCTCTTCGAGTTTTTGCCCCTGCTTAGGGTTGGCGTTTAGGGCAAATACACCGTAATCTTTTTGATCTTGGAACCATGCCGCACTTTGTAGGGTTAGCTGCTTTTGGTTGATGTTGAGGTCGATTAGTCCTGCCTGTCCGTTGTAGAGCAGGCTGGCGGTGATATCGGCCAGAATAATGTCCTTCTTATAGTTTTTAGGAACCCGATATCCCATAATGACGCTTTCGGCATTCTTCCCTACCACGCTTTTTTCTACAGGCTTGGTGATGGGCTTTTCGTTCTCGATCTTAAATGGAGCAAGCTCCTTTTTGGCTAGTGATCCAAACTTCTCCCGAAGCATTTTTATTGTCTGGTTGGGGTCAAAGTCTCCAACTAGCACAATGGCCATGTTGTTTGGAATGTAGTTCTTATGGTAGTAGGCCATAATTTGCTTCATCGAGGGGTTTTTCAGGTGCTCGCCCTTGCCAATTACGGTTTGTGTTCCGTAAGGATGGTGGGGGAAAAGTCCGTTCATCAGCGCATCGTAGGCCTTTTCGTCGTCGTCGGCTTGGCCCATGTTGTACTCCTCGTATACGGTTTCGAGCTCGGTGTGGAACAGGCGAAGTACCGGATCTCTGAATCGTTCGGCCTGAACGGTTGCCCAATTTGTCAGCTGGTTGGTGGGTACGGTTTCGGTGTAGGCGGTAAAGTCGTTCGAGGTCATGGCGTTTGATCCGCTACTGCCGATGGCGGCCATCAGCTTGTCGTACTCGTTGGGGATGGCGTACTTGGCCGCCTCCTGCGATAGGCTGTCTATCTGGTGGTAGATGTGCTTACGCTCTTTAGAGTCGGTTTTGGTGCGGTACACCTCAAACAGGGTTTCGATCTGGCCGAGTATAGGCTTCTCTTTTGCCCCAT
Organism: uncultured Acetobacteroides sp.; assembly: GCA_964292015.1. Classification (GTDB taxonomy): domain Bacteria; phylum Bacteroidota; class Bacteroidia; order Bacteroidales; family ZOR0009; genus Acetobacteroides. The sequence goes on along the minus strand of CAXYUU010000395.1, from coordinate 42 downwards.
CCTTTGTGCCAAAATTCGATGGTCCCTTAAACATCATGTGGT
>CAXYUU010000394.1:0-3637 GCA_964292015.1 uncultured Acetobacteroides sp. | reverse complement strand
TTGGAAGGTGGTTATGGGGTATAGGAGGATAGGTTATAAGTGGTTCGGAGGTGGTTATGGGGTATGGGGGGGATGGGTCATAACAAGTTCGAAGGTGGTTATAGGGTAGGGGGGGGATAGGTCATAACCAGTTCGGAGGGGGTTATGGGGTATGCGGGAGATGGGATTGCTTACCGGTATAGGTTATTCTCCGTAATGTACCTTGCGACAGCTGGAGAAACCAGGTGGTCGATAGGCTTTGCCCCTACCACCAGCTCGCGTACTTGGGTGGAGGAGATATCGAGCAAGGCCGAATCGACAACATGACCGCCATAACGGCTTGCCAGCTCGTCCGAATTATCGTCCTTTCGGGGGTAGAAGTAAACAGGATAGCGCTGGAGTAGTCGCTGGTACTCCTTCCACTTTTCGATAACCGCCAAGTTATCGCTGCCCATCACCAAGCCAAACTTGGCAGTAGGGTACAGAAGGGTGAGCACTTCGAGGGTTTTGTACGTGTACGAGGGGGTTGGAAGGTCGAATTCGATATCGGTAACCCGAATAGGCTCGCTAAGATCTGCAACGGCCAGCTCGAGCATGGCCAGCCGGTGCTCGTTGGATGCCAGCTCGTCCGATTTCTTAAGCGGATTTTGCGGACTCACCACAAGCCACAACTCATCGAACCCCACCTGCTGAAGCATCTCCTTAGCAATTTGAATATGCCCATTGTGTACAGGATTAAACGACCCGAAGTACAGTCCGATAAACATTGTGGTAGAATTAGCGTCGTTTTTACTCAAACGGTTGGTGAAAGGAAGAAGCCACCATATTCGACCAGCCTCCCCTTTGGTATGATACCTGCATAAGCAAGCGCGCCTATGGTGGAACGCGAACCGAGCGGGCTACTTTAAGTACGAAGCGATAACAGCATCGGCCTTGGTCTTCGCCTCTTCGAGGTTATCGTTTACCACCACCACGTCAAACTGCGAGGCAAACGCGAGCTCCTCCTCCGCCTTGGAAATCCTCCGCTCGATGGCTTCGTCGCTATCGGTACCACGCCCTACAAGCCTATTCCGCAGCTCCTGCACCGATGGAGGCATGACAAACAGAGAGAGGGAGCTGTCGGGGAACATCCGCTTAAGGTTAACCCCACCCTTAACGTCAACATCGAAAATAACCACGTTACCTTTAGCCCAAATTCGGTCGAGCTCAGACTTTAGGGTTCCGTAAAAGTTATCGGTATAAACCTCCTGCCACTCCACAAACTCGTTGTTGGCGATGCGGCGTTTAAACTCGTCGGCAGAGAGGAAGAAGTAGTCGTGCCCATTCTTTTCGCCCTCGCGCATGCTGCGCGATGTGGCCGAGATGGAAAATTCGAATTGGGGAAACTTGGAAAGGAGATGCTTAACTATGGTAGTTTTCCCCGCTCCCGAAGGAGCCGAGAAAATAATCATTTTACCGTTCATTAGTAGGGACGTGAAATGTGAGACGTGAGATGTAAGATGCGGGAGCGGGACGAATTAAAGAATATTGAGCACCTGCTCCTTAATCTTTTCGAGCTCGTCCTTCATCTGAACAACCATTTTTTGGATATCGGCATCGTTAGCCTTAGAGCCAAGGGTGTTAATTTCGCGACCCATTTCTTGAGCCACAAAGCCCAGCTTACGTCCGGGAGTTTCCTCGCCATCGCATATCTCGTGGAAATACTTGCAGTGGTTGCGTAGGCGTACCTTTTCTTCGGTGATATCGAGCTTCTCCACATAGAAGATCAGCTCCTGCTCCAACCTATTTTGATCGATATTTGCCTGAGGAACAAACTCGGCAATATTGTTGCCAATCCTATTCTTAATAACCTCTATCCTACCCTTTTCAAATGGCTCGATGGTCGACACCAAATGCTCGATAGATTCCACCCGTGCCAAAATGTCGGCAATAAGGGCAGCACCTTCCTGCACCCTGAACTTTTCGATTTCGAGAAGCGCCCCTTGCACGGTTTGCTTAAGAGCAGCAACCTCCTCTTCGGTAACCTCCTGACGTTGTACGTGAAGTACATCGGGCATGCGTAGGATGGTTTGCACCACAGGTTCGTTGGTAAGGCTGATGTTAAATGCCTCGGATACCTGCTTTACCTGCTCGTAGTAGCTGCCAAACACATCCTTGTTAATGGTTGCTGGAGCCTCATCCTTTGTGGTTTCAACAAAAATAAAAAGATCTACCTTACCTCGAACAAGCTTTTTGGCAACTTCGGAACGAAGCTCCAGCTCGTACTCGCGGTACGACATGGGGAGTTTCACATTCAGATCGAGCTGCTTGCTGTTAAGCGAACGAAACTCAATGGTGATTTTCTTTCCTTGTATCTCCTGTTCGGCCTTGCCATAGCCGGTCATCGATCTAATCATATAATATAATTTTGGATAAAGGTAGCTCTTTTTCGTAAACGATAAACGTTACACCTCCATTTCGCCCATCATTGCCTCGTCGGATTGGCGCGTTTTTGTTCGGTAAAATATCGATTTTGTCTTCCACCTGCCCGTTTTATAGTAGGCAAAAGCTCCGCATAAGCCAAATGCCCAGCCAATAGGAATCGACCACCAGATGCCATCTTCGCCTACCGTTTTAGAAAGAACCATGGCCACCGGCACGCGTACCGCCCAAAGCGATATCAGGGTGGTAAGCATGGGAACCATTGTTGCACCCGCGCCACGCATCACCCCATTTATGACGAACATCAGGGTAAATATCCAGTAAAAAAGCGATACGATGGTTAGGTATTCGCTCCCAATATCGATAACGGCCTCGCTTGTGGTAAACATGCGCATCATGTTATGGCCAAAGAATATGATCACCAGCGATATCACCACGGTAATCACCATCGACATAACCAGCGTGGAGTTTAGCCCCTGCCGAATGCGATCCATCTTCTGCATGGCGATATTCTGTCCCACAAAGGTCGATAGGGCTATCGAAAAGTTCATGGCAGGCAGCATGGCAAGCGAATCGATACGCGAAGCGGTGCTGTAGGCCGCAATCACATCGGTTCCGAAGGTGTTCACAATCCCCATTAGGGCGGTCATACCCAGCGCTACAAATGTTTGCTGAAGGCCAGAGGGAAGGCCTATCCGAATAATTTGCCTAAAAATTACCCGGTTAAAGGTCATCCCGACAATGGCAAATCGAAATATCTTATGGTTACGGTTGATGTAAACGATGGCTGCAATAAAAGCACCGAGCTGAGCAATCAGCGTTGCCCAAGCTGCCCCTGCAATCCCCCAGTGAAACACCCCTATAAATAGGAGGTCGAGAAATATGTTGGCAATGGTGGATACGATTAAAAAGTAGAGCGGGGTTTTGGAATCGCCCACCCCTCGTAGCGTAGAGATAACCCCGTTAAACCCAAAGAAGGCAACCATTCCACCCAGGTATATCTTTAAAAATAGCGCGGCATCGTCGAGCAGCTCTGCGGGCAGCTGTATTAACATCAATATGGGCTTTGCCAAAAAGAATCCCGATACGGCAACCACCAACCCGGCAGCAAGCAGGAATAGGTTGATGGTGTCGGCCGTTTGCTTCACCTTATCGTACTGCTTTGCACCAAAATACTGGGCTATAACAATGGAACCGCCACCGCCAATTCCGATTACCAGCGCGATAATAAAAAAGA
>CAXYUU010000393.1:0-3658 GCA_964292015.1 uncultured Acetobacteroides sp. | reverse complement strand
CATTGGTGTTGGGCATGTGGATATGCTACCAAAGGCAGATGTGGTAATTGGCGGATTAGCCGATATAGACTACGAAAAGTGTTTGATTTTGTTGAACAAGTAACTGTATCTAAGTTATGAATAATTATAAAGTTGACGAGTGGAAAATTATCGAGGATAACTTCGATTCGCAAAGGGTAGAAGCATCCGAGAGTATTTTTAGTATCGGCAACGGAATGATGGGGCAACGCGCGAATTTCGAAGAAGATTATTCGGGCGAAATGCTACGTGGTAGCTATATTGCTGGAGTTTACTACCCAGACAAAACACGCGTAGGTTGGTGGAAGAATGGCTATCCTGAATACTTTGCCAAGGTACTTAACTCCGCCAACTTTATTGGTATTCGTGTTAAGGTAGACGGAGAATCTATCGATCTTAACAAGAATAAGGTGGTAAGCTTTACCCGAATACTCGATATGCAGCACGGTTTGCTTCAGCGAATCTTTGTGGTTGCGCTTACAAATGGCAATAAAATAGAGGTGGTTGCCGAGCGATTTATGAGCATGGCTAACGCAGAAGTTGCGGCAATTTCGTACTCTGTTCGTTCGCTCGATGCCAATGTTACTATCGCTATTGAGGGTTATATTGACGGCGATGTGGTGAACGTAGACTCAAACTACAATGAGAAGTTCTGGGACGAAGTAGCAAAAGGATCTACCTCTAAAGGTGGTTACCTTCTAATGAAAACAAAGAAGCTTGACTTCAACGTATGCTGGAATATGAATGTTGAGTACGCCATCGATGGTGCACCAGCATCAGCTGAAAGGGTATCTACCGAGCAAAAAAAATACGTTTCAAACAGCTCTGATTTCAAGCTTGCCAAAGGTCAAGTCCTTACCGTTAACAAGTATATTGCCGTTACATCAACGTTAAACTACCCTCTTGACAAGACCGTAACCAAGTCTGAAGAGATTCTTTCGAAGGCAACTGCAGATGGATATGCCGCCCTCAGAGACGAGCACACCAACAGGTGGCTCGAAAAATGGAAGCATGCCGATATTATTATCGAAGGCGATACGGCTGCTCAACAGGGAATTCGTTTCAATATTTTCCAGCTATTCCAAACATACACAGGCGAAGATGCTCGCCTAAACATCGGTCCTAAAGGATTTACAGGCGAAAAGTACGGCGGATCTACCTACTGGGATACCGAAGCCTACTGCATTCCATTCTACATGTCTACAGCAGGCGAAAAGGTAGCGAGGGAGCTTCTCATCTACCGCTATCGTCAGCTCGACAAGGCAATCGAGAATGCCGCTAAGCTTGGCTTTACCGACGGTGCTGCTCTTTTCCCAATGGTAACCATGAACGGGGAAGAGTGCCACAACGAGTGGGAAATTACCTTCGAAGAGATTCACCGTAACGGGGCTATAGCCTACGCAATTAGCCGCTACATTGGCTACACTGGCGATAAGGGTTACCTTGCAGAGTATGGACTTGAGGTACTTATTGGCATTGCTCGTTTCTGGGCTCAGCGCATAACTTGGTCGGACGAGCGCCAAAAGTATGTAATGCTAGGTGTGACGGGGCCTAACGAGTACGAAAATAACGTAAACAACAACTGGTACACAAACTACCTAGCAACGTGGACATTAAAGTATGCCGCAGAAAGCATTGCCTATGTTAACGAAAACAATGCTGAACGTTGGTCAGAAATAGAAGGTAAAGTATCGTTTAAACAGGATGCAGAACTTACCAAGTGGGCCAACATTGTTGACAAGATTCATCTTCCATACAACGAAAAGTTGGGCGTTATCATGCAGCAAGATGGCTTTATGGATAAGGAGCAGATTTTGGTTAAGGATCTTGATCCAAGCCAACGTCCGCTAAACCAAAAATGGAGCTGGGATAGAATCCTTCGTTCGGTGTACATTAAGCAGGCCGATGTTCTTCAGGGTATTTACTTCTTCGAAAATGATTTCGATATGGAAACCATTGAGAAAAACTTTGACTTCTACGAGCAACGTACCGTTCACGAGTCGTCGTTATCGCCTTGCGTACACTCCATTTTAGCATGTAAGATTGGCGATATGGAGCGAGCAAAGAGCATGTACCTACGCACCTCCCGTCTCGACCTAGATGACTACAACAAAGAGGTAAACGAAGGACTTCACATTACCTCTATGGCAGGTAGCTGGATGTCGGTTGTTGAAGGTTTTGGTGGACTTCGTCTTAAGAATGACACCCTATACTTTAACCCATTCATTCCTGAGAACTGGAAGAGTCTTGCGTTTAAGATCCTATTCAGAGGTCGTACCATTAAGGCTAAGTTTGAGGGAGGTAAAACTATACTAACCAACGAAAGTAGCCTACCGCTCACCGTGCTAGTAAAGGATGCAGAGATTGCCATTCCGGCAAATGAAACCGTTGAAGTTTAGACATTACCATCATCATACTTACAGGCATTAAAGAATAGTCTGGTAAATTTTCCGTACCAGACTATTCTTTTTACTTGATACACTAGCTGCATCAACGTTGTCCTGCAAGAATGATTTTAAGAGAATGACTTAACTTAGTATGCTGCAGAAATGCAGGTACAGCAAGGCTTTAAGCCTAAAATGCTACGGCCAGTTTCTTGCTCCGCTAGCATATTCTACTGAATTGCATCGCAATTACTATACGTTTTTTTATGTGGTTTTAGAAGGTCGGTCATAGTCGCGAAGATTATGGCCGATTTGTTTTTACCCACCCCCATCGTTAGCCCGATCAAAAAATGACATGATGGTTGAATCAGCATAGGATGTAACGGTAAAACACCCCCTCCATTCATTTACCTAACCTCGAATCGGCTATATCCAACAATAGGCTGAACATGAACCTCCATCCTATCGACCCTGGCTCTCGCTGGTCCTACACGACAGTAATCAACCAGAGTGTCAACATCGATATCATCACCCTCCACTTCTACCTCCACGTTGCCATTAGGCAGGTTTCGAATAAACCCCACTACATTAAGCTCGCGAGCCTTCATTTCTACGAAGAACCGAAATCCAACACCTTGAACCTTTCCACACACAACGATACGCCTACTGACCATTTCGCATCCTTTTAATATTAACAAAGTCTTAACAAAAATAGGACAAACGACTGCAATTAGAAAACAAAAATTGTGTCTAAAACTCGTCAATGCCTATAAGTAAAACAAACGCGACTTATGAGTTTAAAAGCAATCAACATTCTTGCTATTATCACGTTAATGACCTTCGGACTGGAATCTACTGCGCAACAGCGTACTGAAACATCGGGAGGAAGCTACAGAGGGAATCCAACAAGTGCACCAAAGCAAGCAAAGATAACGGGTACCGTTATCGACAAATTGACAAATAAACCGGTAGAATATGCCAACATCGCCATTTTCAGGACAAAAGATAGTACGCTTGTAACCGGTGGAGTATCCGATAATCAAGGAAAGTTCTCTTTCGAAAAGATTCCTTATGGTAGTGTAACCTTTAAAGTCAGATTTATAGGCTACGCAACATCTATTGTTCGGGATGTAAAAGTAGTACAACCGAACATTGACCTTGGCAAAATAGACATTTCACCTTCGTCTAAAAACCCATCCGAGGGAACCCGAACCCGGAGAAAAAAAAGAATGCAAAAAAAACACCACAAAAAAGGG
>CAXYUU010000392.1:0-3683 GCA_964292015.1 uncultured Acetobacteroides sp. | reverse complement strand
AAAGATAAAAGAACGTTGTTTATTTTTTATTTAGTACACACCAAAAGCCCGACGCAAATTTGCCGGTTGCTCTTTCTTTTTCCACCCCCACTTTCTCATTTACCAAGCTAAATATTCGCACCAACTAGACCTATTTTCGTTATCTTTCGCCCATAATTATTCAATAAAGCTATAATGTTTCCATCTCATCAAACATCTTGTCATAAAATTGCTTGCGGTAAGCCTATTCCAGTACATACACCACATGCTGTATCGGTTAGCTTGCCAACCATTGCCGATGTTCTGGCCTACTACCAGAATAAGAATTGCTGGCGCGATAGAATCACGGGGGGCTACCCACGGTTCTACATCCACCCCTATGAGATCATGACCTCGTCGTACATAAGAAAAGTACGAGGTATCGACAGTAGCCAGCGCATTTTTCTTATGCCCTCACCCCAGTGTGCCCAGCAGCTCTTTAAGGTGCTGAGCGAGTCGTACCCCATCAGCAAAATTGACGGTTTAGCCTTCCTGTCCATTACCGAAACGCACATCCGCATACCCGAAATTACCGCTTACATTAGGCTTACAGGAAGTAAAGCGTACACCCGTCAGCTCGAAGACTTCCTGGTAAGCCATCACCTTTTAGATGGGATTCATCCGGAAGATATTGTAGAAAGCAATCCGGAAGAGAGCATAAAAACCACCCTAGGAAAGTACTACCAGGTAGGCAATAACCTGATAAAGCTTTACTCCTCGGGAATGAACGCCATATTCTCAATCCATTCGGCACTTCGCCAGCGGGGCGAGCAGGTAAATAGAAAGCTACTGATTCAATTCGGTCGGGTTTACTTCGACACTGCAGACATCCTACAGAAGTTTAGCGATGACAACCTTGTGGTGGAGTCGGTCTACCATCTCGATGACCTCGAACGTATTCTCGACATACGAGGAGACGAAGTTGCCGGCATCTTTACAGAAATACCAACCAACCCCTACCTTAACACCTGCGACCTACCTGCACTAAACCGCATAACCCGCAAACATGCAATTCCCCTTGTGGTTGATCTTACGTTGGGTACGCCGGTAAATCTAAACGTACTTCCCTACTGCGATTTTGTTATCGAAAGCCTTACCAAATTTGCATCGGGAACCGGCGAGGTTATGGGCGGCTCTATTGTTTTAAACCAAAACTCCCCCTTTTATAGCGAGGTAGACTCCCTTTTATCCGGTTGGGGTGAACCACTTTACCTACGCGACGCCCAACGGTTGGCGTACACCGTAAAAGGGTACTCGCTTCGGGTAACGTGGGTATGCGAAAACATCATGATGCTGGTTAACTTCCTTAGCAACCATCCAAAAGTAAAACAGGTATACTGGTCGCATAACGACGAAAACAGACAAAACCTCTCCAAATTAGAACGAACCTCAAACAGCTACATCCCGGTAATATCCATCGAATTCGATTTCCCCATCGAAAAGATGTATAACCGGCTACAGCTGCCTAAGGGGCCAAGTCTGGGACCCGACTTTACCCTGGCCATCCCCTACTTCTACATGGCCTACCCTAACCTAATGCGAACCGAGGAGGATAAGCAACTCCTAAAAAACCGAGGGGTTAATCCCGAAATGATACGTCTATCGATAGGATGCGAGCCCATTCAGCAGATTATTGGAATATTTGCCGACGCGCTCGATTTTTAGGGCAAATTGCCAGACTCCTGCTTTCTATCATATTTTGCCATGTTAAATAACAGTGCAAAAGCAACATATAAAGCGTACTTTTGTACTGTTATCTAGTAAAACAAAAGAAGATGGAGATCAGAAAGACAGAACCCCAAGTAGCAACTACCACCCGCTTGGTTAAAAGCGAGGATTTGAATCACCACGGAACTCTATTTGCCGGTCGTACAGCCGAATGGTTTGTCGAATCGGGATTTATTGCAGCAGCCCTACTGGTAAACCCAGAGTCGGTTGTATGCCTCAAAATTCATGGAATGTACTTTACCAAACCAGTAAAGCCAGGTGAAATCATAAAATTTGACTCGAAAATAGTACATACCGGAAACTCTAGCTTAGTAGCGCACATTTCCGTATCTAAAAAGGGAGGCGATCCATTTGTTAGCGGATTCATCACCTTTATTCATGTGGATTCGCAGACACATGCCGCAAAACACTTTATTCAAATCACCCCGGTTACGGAAGAAGACATACGTCTAAACGAAGAGGCAAAAAGTCTTAAGAAAAAATAAGCCTATTAAGTTACGGCATTTGAATATATTTGCAATCGTTATTGCACTCGCAGCGCACACCAAACATTTGGTGTGCGCTTGTGTTACTGCCGTGACCGTTTCGTTTTCAACAAAGATTTTGTTTAAATGGGTACTACTGCTTTAATGTGGATTGGGTTCTGTCTGTTTGTTGCTCTTATGCTAGCGCTCGACTTGGGTGTTTTCCATCGCAAGCAGCACGAAATAAAGGTAAAAGAGGCGCTTATCTGGAGCGGCGTATGGATAGCGCTTGCACTGGTATTTGCGGTTGGAATACACTACGCTATGGGTCACCAGAAAGCGCTCGAATTCCTAACTGGCTACGTGGTGGAAAAGTCGCTGAGCATCGACAACCTTTTCGTCTTTATCCTGCTATTTAGCTTCTTTAAGGTGGCTCCACACAAGCAGCACCGGGTGCTATTTTGGGGTGTTCTGGGAGCTATTGTGCTTCGTGCCATCTTCATATTTGCAGGCGTTGCGCTTATCAGCAAGTTTCACTGGATAATCTACATCTTTGGAGGCTTCCTTATCTATACCGGTATTAAGATGCTGTTTGAGGATGACGATATAGAGGTACATCCCGAAAATAACCCGGTAGTAAAGTGGATTAAACGCATCTACCCCGTTACTGCCGACGATACCAAAGGTAGCTTCTTCAAACGCATCGACCATAAGCTACACATCACCCCGCTCTTTATAGTACTGGTGCTTATCGAGGTTTCCGACCTCATCTTTGCTGTCGACTCCATCCCGGCGATCCTGTCCATATCCAACGATACGTTCATTGTCTTCACCTCGAACATCTTTGCAATTATGGGACTTCGCTCATTATACTTTGCCGTATCGGAGGTGATGAACCTGTTCCGCTACCTAAAGTACGCGCTTGCCGCCATTCTTACCTTCGTGGGGGTAAAGATGTGCATTTCGAGCCTCTACGAGATACCCATTAGCGTATCGCTCCTCTTTATCCTAAGCACGGTGGTAATTGCCGTGGTGGTTTCGAAGTTGGTACCAATTAAGGAAGAGGTTTAACCGCATACAACATTCCAATATAAAAACGAGCAGCTAACCAATAGCTGCTCGTTTTGCATGTACACCTAATGCAGCAATTGTGTTAACACCTCCCTCACTATGGATATTTCGAAGGAGTGCACTTGTCTTAATTTCGATACAGGTACACGACACTGGTATCGCTATATTGTTTCCGCATAAAAAAGAACGGAATTCCTACCCTCTTAATCATTAGCTATGCATCTCCTAGTAGGTGTAGGTGGCTCTATATGCATGAACAAACCCATTGTAACTAGTAATGGGTTTGTTCATAACCATTCTACCTCCTACTTAATCTTTCGAATCCGTCGGGCAGGGGGTATCATTAAACCCAGCGGCCTATCGTAGGTTATGTAGTTAAAAATCCAATCAACCAACGTTATT
>CAXYUU010000391.1:0-3693 GCA_964292015.1 uncultured Acetobacteroides sp. | reverse complement strand
AAACGACCTGGCAAAATATTCCTTGGCAAAACAGTCTGTTAATTACCACCTCTTGGCCAGAACCTTTAGCTTACAATGAAATTTCCGCCGCTCAATTTAAACGTATTAAAAAACTAGTAACCGAGACAAGATACGTTACAGCCGAACTTCCAGGCAATAAAAAATATGATATTTTATACGAAAATGACACGCTTGTTCACGAACACGCCAATTTAATAAAGCAGTTAACACGCGTAAACGAAGTGAAAAAAGTTGATCAGCCAAAAGGATTAAGGCTTGCTGCAAGTGGCAGGGAAGCGTGGTTAGATGTAGATAAAAAGACTCTCTACGAGCATCAAACAAATCTAGAAATTCGCATTCAAGAGGTACGTCATCAAATTAAAAACTTAGAAGCTCGCCTAGACAACAAATCATACACAGAAAAAGCTCCCGCTAATTTAGTGGAAGAGACCAAGAAACAGTTGTCAGAAAAAAAGCTACTGGTTGACAAACTTGTTGCTGAACTAAACGTTTTATAAAACTTGTAATAATAAAATAACCTCTTTCGAGGTCATTTTATTTTATTCTGTCGGCCAAAATATTCCGTCAGAGGACATTGATCTAGAAGAATTACGCTTTTGGATAATATATTTTTTCTCGTTTTCGCCTTTATTTCTCTTTGCATTATTACGGCCAGAATTTAAAGCTCTCATATTTTCAAGCATTGGCTTCTCATGAGCATGCACATGAGGCATTCGTGATGAAACTTCTGATTTAACAATTGCATTACTGTTCTTGCTCGCAACAATTTTTGTTATTGCACTATCTAAATGCGTTTCGTGTATCATTATTCCCATTAAAGAAGAGACAAGAAGTGGTAGTGTTGTTAATTGTAAAAATGTTTGGTTCATATTTTTGTCTTTGTTTTGTATTCTTTATATTTGTTTCAATTGAATACTAAAACAATATTAGCATATGCTTTATTATTTGTCAAGTATATAGTGTTGTTTATTTACTTTATTAGAAGTTTATTACATAGTTCTGAAAGTTCGTTGTGCTTTATTTCAGCATCAAGATCTTGTCGTCCGTGAAATTCATGCGACTGAGAGAAGGGTATAAGATGCACATGAGCATGAGGTACATCTGTACCAACAACTTTTTCACCAATATAAGGAACATTAAGTTTAGAGCGAAGATGTTTAGCCAGTTTTTTAGACGTTTTCATAACAGCAAGGTAATCTTCATCTGGAAGATCCCATAAAAATTCTACCTGATTTTTTGGAACCACTAAAACATGACCTTGTGTTACAGGATGTATATCTAAAAAAGCATAAGTTTTTTCGTCTTCATAAATTTTATAGCTGGGGATTTCTCCCTCAATTATTTTCGTAAAAATTGATTTATTCATTTATATTTCCAATCTTTTATGGCGGAGAGAGAGGGATTCGAACCCTCGGAACCGTTGCCGGCTCACTTGTTTTCGAGACAAGCCAGTTCAACCACTCCTGCACCTCTCCAGATATATCTATTATATATTAACAAAGTTTGCTTTTTCAAATAGCAAACTAATTTGGTACACCCTAGTTAAAGAAGTTCAAACCATCATTACAAGTAATATCGTAACTTGATATAAATAAATACCGTCCAAAGATTATATTGTTAATAAACCTACTATACGGTAGTATGGTATTATGATTCAGAAAAAAGATATTATTAAAGCTGCACAGGAACGTATAAAAAACGGGGGAAACGGTTTCGCTTGATTCCGTCGCTCGTGATATAGGATTAACTAAAGCAGGACTAGTGCATCACTATCCTACAAAAAAATCGCTTATGATGGGTCTTGTGAATGATGTCGTAGAAAGATGGCAATTAATGCTTGACGCAACTCCTGCTAAACCTAACGCCGAAGACAGGATGATGACTTACCTTAGGTATGCAATGTCTGACGAAATAGACTCATCAGATTTCGCCTTTATGGCTGACTACAAATTAAAAGATGAGCTTTACGCTAAATGGGCTAAACAGATTGAAGCTTGGTTCAACTTTTACGATATTACGGACATTACTAGGCGGTCTGCATTGATGACTGTTCGACTTATCGCTGATGGGGCTTGGTTCGATAGAGGCTTGGGGATGTTGAACATAAGTGTCGAAGAGAGGCAGTCAATCTTAGACGTCTCAGAGAAAATACTAAAAGAAGGAGTAAAATAATGAAACAATGGATATTTCTAGTCGGAGCTATCATTTCGGAAGTAGTAGCTACACTTTCATTGAAGGCAGGGATGGATAATTCAATTTTCTATATAGTGGTATTGATAGGTTATGTATTAGCTTTTGTGTTTTTAACAAAAGCACTTAAATCAGGTATGGCTCTAGGGGTAGCTTATGGGATATGGGGTGCTTGTGGTGTAGCAATGACTGCGTTCCTATCACATTTGATTTTTAACGAACCTTTAACCTCGATTATGGTACTAGGGATTGTAGTAATTATTGCTGGCGTACTAATGATTGAATTAGGTTCACAGGCTGCAACTAGAAAAGAGAAAGGAAACGTATAATGGGTTGGTTATTTCTTATCGGTGCAATTATTGCCGAGGTATCAGGAGCACTTTCATTACGGATGGCAAGCTCAGGCAAGCGTCGATGGTGGGTAGCTGTTGCGGTTGGATATACTATTGCCTTTACAATGCTGATTTTTACACTTTCTAGCGGTATGGCCCTCGGTGTCGCTTACGGTATATGGGCAGCGTCAGGAGTTGCTCTTACTGCGATTTTTAGCAAACTACTATTCAAAGAACATCTGACGTTAGTTATGTCCATTGGTATTGCCGTTGTAATTGGAGGTGTGCTTATGATTGAACTAGGTAGTGGCGCTACGCATTAGGTTGGATAGAAAATAGACAATTTATAGTGTAGATATATACAATTTATATACTTAACGAAAGTGAGCCTTGCCGTCCGAGAATCCATTGAATTCACCCTTATGTATTTTGACAGTAACCATATCAGGGTTCCATTCAGAGACTGAAATGGATTCTCCTTCGTTCCCCAATACACTTCTTCCATAGTAAGTTCCGTTAGGAAAGATTGTGTTAGCGATAGGGTGGTATTGCTCGACAATTGTCTCTCTAAATAGTCGTTGAGTATCCATAAGAATCTTTTAAGATTTTATTTTTTCTTATCTTTTTCCATCTGATTGCGAACGATAACAGCAATTAGAGAAGCGATGATAACAGTAATAGGCAGGGTACTCCAAAACTTATCCCATTTCTGGTCGCCGGTAGCTTCGTAGCCATCGTCTGCATATTCGACACAGCTACTGCCCCTATTATCTGTATCCGACTCCACACAAGAAGGTCTGCCTAAACTCATTCCCAAGTATGCACTGACTACAACGGCAGCAATAACGCCAATTATAATGAACGGTAGCAATCGTCCTTTTTCAACTTCCTTTTTAATCCACTCCCATCCGTACATTCCGATGAATGTTATGACACATACTGCAAGCCCAATACCCGCTCCCCATAAAAATCCTGATAGGGGGTCGGGATTGTCACCCATAAATCCAATAAGTCCACCTAGAACTCCAAACATAAGGATTGGAATCAACATTAAGAAATAAATACCTTTAGACATTTCTTTCTTTTGATTTTGTTGGGTCATATAGACGTCCTACCGTTAAGTACTTTAGCTTTTTCTGTATCAAACTCA
>CAXYUU010000390.1:0-3728 GCA_964292015.1 uncultured Acetobacteroides sp. | reverse complement strand
GATCGCCCCCTTTACTTTTTCAGCGCCTCTTACAGTACCTCTATTGGGTGACCCGCCTTGGGTCCCGTCCCATCGGTAATGTGGTGGCGGCAGCTGGTGCCGGGTGCCGACAGTAGCGTGCTGCCGCTTGCCTGGCGTACAGCGGGGAATAGCGCGAGCTCGCCAATGGCCATCGATAGCTGGTAGTGCTCCTTTTCGTAGCCAAACGATCCGGCCATGCCGCAGCATCCCGAGCGGATCTCCTTTACCGTATACCCTTCGGGGAAGCCCAGCACAAATTTGGTGGCCGCGGTGGTGGCAATCGACTTCTGCTGGCAGTGACCGTGGAAAAGCACCTCCTTGGTCTCGTTCGTAAACTGCTCCTTGGTGATGTTGCCCTGCTGCATCTCCCTCATCAGAAACTCGTCGATAAGGAAGGTGTGCTTGGCGATATGTCGGGCGCGCTCGCTGTTTTGGGGCGTGGCCAAGTCGGGGTACTCGTCTCTAAACGATAGGATGGCCGATGGCTCGATGCCGATAAGCGGGGTGCTGGCGCTAACCAGCGATCCCAGCTGCTCGATGTTGCGGTTGGCTATCCGCTTTGCGGTGCGAATAAGCCCTTTGGAGATGTAGGTTCTGCCGCTTTCGCCGTGTTGGGGGATCACCACCTCGTAGCCTAGGCGTTGCAGTAGCAGGATGGCTTTGATGCCCACTTCCACATCGTTGTAGTTGGTAAACTCGTCGTTAAAGAGGTAAACGCGCTGCTTTACCTTGTGGGTTTTACTCCTGTTGGACTTAAACCAGCGGCTAAGCGTGGTGCTGTGCAGCAGGGGCAGCGTTCGCTGGTCGCTAAACCCGAGCATCCGCTGTATGGGCTTGGCAAAAGCCTTGGTGCCCATAAAAAAGTTGGTGATACCCGGGGCGATGCTTCCTACCTTATATATATAGGTGATGTAGGCAACCAGGCGCGAGCGCAGGGGAATGCCGTTGGCGTCGTAGTAGTGCTGTAGGAATTCGGCTTTTAGCTTGGCCATATCCACACTCGATGGGCACTCCGATTTGCACCCCTTGCACGATAGGCACAGGTCGAGAATCTGGTACAGCTCCTTGCTGTCGAAGGGCTTGTCGCTGTTGGTGAGTATTTCGCGGAGCATGTTGGCCCTTGCACGGGTGGTTTTGTCCTCGTCCTTGGTGGCCATAAAGCTCGGGCACATGGTACCACCTGCAAGAACCGTTTTGCGGCAGTCGCCCGAGCCGTTGCAGCGCTCTGCAGCCCTGAGCATCCCTTCCGAATCGGAGAAGCTGAAGATGGTGTCGAATTTTCGTTCGGGTTCGCCCACCCTAAAGCGCAGGTGGGTGTTCATGGCCGGGGTGTCGACTATCTTATGGGGGTTGAATATGCAGTGGGGGTCGAAGGCGGCCTTTACCTCCTTCATCATTTGGTAGCACCGTTCGCCAACCATTATGGGGATAAACTCGCCGCGCAGCCTTCCATCGCCATGCTCGCCGCTAAGCGAACCGCGATGCTTCTTTACCAGATGGGCCACATCGGTGGCAATAGACTTGAACAGCTCCACATCGTGGGCATCCTTCAAATTTAGAATGGGGCGCAAGTGCAGCTCGCCGCTACCGATATGGGCGTGGTAAACGCAGTCGAGGCCATACTTTTCGAGGATTTTTTTAAAGTCGCTCATGTACTCGGGCAGCCGCGCTGGGGCAACTGCCGTGTCCTCGATAACCGACACCGGTTTGGCATCGCCCTTCATATTCGAGAGCACGCCCAATCCGGCCTTGCGTAGGCTCCACACCCTTGCCGTATCGGCTCCCCACACAATGGGGTAGTGGTAGCCATAGCCGGCCTGCTGCATGTCCAGCACCAGCTGGGCGTACTTTTGCTCGATGGCCTGCTTGGTTTGCTCGGCAAATTCGACGATGAGTATGGCTGCCGGCTCTCCCTCCACAAAAAAGCGGTTACGGCTCTGCTCCAGGTTGTCCTTGGTAAGGTCGAGGATGGTTTTATCCATCAGCTCCACGGCTGTTGGACTATGCACTAGCGCTACCAGGTTGGCTTTAAAGGCCTCGTCGAGCTGGTTGAGGTGGATGCAAACCACCGCCTTTTCGTTGGGTGGAAGCGGTACTAGGTTTAGCTTTATCTCGGTGATGATTCCCAGCGTTCCCTCCGAACCGGCAATTAGCGGGCAGATGTTTAGCCGCTCGTTCGAGTCTCCAAAAACTTGGTTATCTAAAAGTAGGTCGAGCGCGTAGCCCGTATTTCGTCGTTTTAGCGATGGCTCGGGAAACTGTTCCCGTATCTCTTTTCTATTTTCGGCATTCGACAGCAGGTTGTTTAGCTGGCGGTAGATGTCGCCCTCTACGCCTTGTAGCATCAGCTTCTGCGCAAATTCGTCGAGGGTTAGCGGTTTAAAATGGGCTTCGGTACCGTCGGAAAGCACCATGCTACCCTCTAGCAGGTGGTCGCGCGTGCTGCCGTATATAATGGAGTGCGAGCCGCACGAGTTGTTGCCCACCATTCCGCCCATCATGCAGCGGTTGGCCGTAGAGGTTTCGGGGCCAAAAAACAGTCCGTACTCTTTTACCACTAGGTTTAGCTCGTCGAGAATAACCCCGGGTTGTACCCGAATCCACTTCTCCTGCGGGTTTACCTCCAAGATGGCGGTCATGTGCTTGGAGATGTCGACCACTATGCCGTTTCCAACCACCTGTCCGGCCAGCGATGTGCCGGCAGCTCGCGGGATTAACGGAAGCTGATGCTTTGCGGCAAGCTGCACCACCTTCACCAGATCCTCCCGGTCTTTTGGCCAAACTACCGCCAACGGTCGCTCGCTATATGCCGAGGCATCAGTGGAGTATATGCTTAGCTGGGTCGAATCTATGCTGGTTTCACCTTTTAAGGTTTTCGATAGCTCGTTTATGGTTTCGCGTATCATCAACGATTTCATTAGTAGGAAATTTGGGGCAAAAGTATTAAAAATAGGGATGGGTTTTGCCCTCGCTTTTCCTATTTTATAAATACTTTATTGTTAGAATGGTAACACAGAAGAAATTTTTGGGCAATTTTGTATGTAATGGGGTTTCAGCGTCTTAGTGTGGTTGAAAATAATGTTAAAAATTAGAGTTGGTAGAATATTTAATCTAATTTTGAGAATCTTTTTGTTAACAACATTAACCATCAGTAAAACAATGGATTTAATCCAGAAAATAAAGGATAATGCCAAGAAACATGGCAAGCGAATTGTCCTTCCCGAAGGAACGGAAATTAGAACTCTAAAAGCGGCAGACATCCTTATTCAGGAAGGTATTGCCAAGCCAATTCTAATTGGTAATCCACAAGAAATTGCGAAGCTAGCTGCCGAAAATGGCCTGCTTAACATTTCAAAAGCCGAGATCGTAGATCCAAATAACAACCCTAAGAAGGACGAGTACGTTAAGAAGATGCTCGAAATTCGTGGGAGCAAGGGGCTTACCCAAGAGCAGGCCGAAAAGCTGATTCTTGATCCTCTTTACCTAGGTACCCTTATTATTAAGTGTGGCGACGCCGATGGCGGAGTGGCTGGTGCTGCAAATACCACTGGCGATGTTCTTCGTCCAGCATTTCAGTATGTGAAAACCATGCCTGGCATTAGCGTTGTTTCGGGTGCATTCATAATGATTTTAAAGGATAAGAGCTTTGGACACGATGGCATTCTCGTTTTTGCCGATTGTGCCGTTCATCCAAATCCTACCGCTAG
>CAXYUU010000389.1:0-3729 GCA_964292015.1 uncultured Acetobacteroides sp. | reverse complement strand
GCCACATTTATAGGCGGTATCCTTGCCCATACCGAAAAAGACCCTTCGATGGAAAAGCAGCGTAACCGTTTTTTCAAAAAGCTAGGCCTCTCCGAGTACCAAAAAAAGTGTTTCATTGCCCGAAGAGTTCACTTCAAAAAGCTGATCGATCCCCTATACGATAATTACGATAGCATTATGATTCGGCTTCAACGCCAGGTTAGCGTAACCCCTCCGGATACTGCCACCATTAGGATGTCCACTGATAGCCTCGGAATGCTAACGACGAAAATTAGGTACAACTGGATTCACTACTCCATAGATGTTCGCAAGTACCTCAACAGTGAGCAACAAAAAAAGTACGACATCCTTACCATGGAGCATGTCAAATCTAAAATCGGTAAATAGCTGAATAGGATAAAAAACAAGAGGGGCTGTAAAATACAGACCCTCTTGTTTTTTATCCACACATGGATAATCTTAAACATATAGATACGAAAAGAGCCAACCCTAAGGATTGACTCTAATTTTTTGCTTATCGTTTGCTAATTACTTAACAACAGCAGCAGCAGTAGTATCAACAGCAGCAGCAGTATCAACAGCAGTAGTATCAGCTACAACAGCAGTATCAACAGCAGTAGTGTCAGCATTAGCAGCTTTATTTCCACCGCAAGCCGCGAACATAGCAGCAACAGCAACGATAACGAGTAATTTTTTCATTGTACAGTTTTTTTGTTTTGTGAAACGATTAAATTCAATTGCACTGCAAATATAATCGTAGAATCCCAATGTTGTACGCCTTTCATCAAAAAAAATGAAGTTTTTAAACATAAAAACAGGAAACAGTCCATATTTGCCTGATATCCCTACATAGCCTAAGCTCCATTTAGTCCATTTTAACAACAACTCAAAGATATGTAGCCAAAACCACCATCACTACCCAACCCGTTTAAAGAAATTCGAAACTTCATCAATATTGGACACCGAGATAATAGCGATATCATTACAGAATGGAGCAGCAATAACGAAAATTGAACTTGAGGAATATCGATTGCCACATCTATGTTCATTATAAAAGGGAGGTAGTCGTATGTTTTGGCTTATACTTTCAAATAAAACAGAGCCATTTACGAAGAAACACGCCGCACGTTTCTAAAATTTACTGTTATTTTTCTACCTATTTAGTGGAAATCCACTCGCAAACAACCTATTTTTACAATATGATTTTCAGCCGATTATGTCATTTTTTGATAAAAGTTAAAATTTAAGACAAACGGGGTCACTTTTAATTTAAATTTTTCCTATAATTGCACAGTTTTTCATGCGTACATTTATGTGGCAGAAAAACTCAGCTTACAGTTTATAAAACAATAAATAGAAGACAGGTCAACTGTAAACTCTTTACACGAAATGAAAAGATACTTACACACTAAAAACGCATTCTCTAGCACCTTAATGGTGGTTTTTAGGTATGAGATCCTCAGCGACCTCCTTCGAAGTCTTTGCGTCCGCAAGATTTGATTCTACCCCCGCGGACACGCTTTCAACAAAACCATTTATTCATAAGATAACTCCCTCGTGGCACGCACGAGAGAATTATACCACTTCGACAATACGTAATGGGGATAGGATCCCCGTGAAAGCGACATAACTTTTAGTATTAACCAATTAATCATTTTATGTGCATCGATGACAAACCTTACAACACAAGAAATGCAAGGAACCTTAGTTGGAAACCGGATCCCAAAAGACTACTTCGTTACTAAAGGACACGGAGAAAGTGACATCACCGTTCACGCGGGCTCTTACCACCTAGCGTTAAAACAGGCTAATATCGAGAAGTTTAATATCATGACTTACTCGTCAATTATGCCTAGCATAGCCAATCAGGTCGAACAACCTGCCGTAATAACCCACGGCTCCGTTGTTGAATCGATTATGGCTGTTGCAACTACAAGTAAGGGCGAACGTGCTTCTGCCGGTATCATCTACGGTTGGTTATACGACCGCAAAACAAATGAGCGCCATGGTGGTCTTGTGTGTGAACACAACGGCAACTATGAAGTTGAGGAAATAGAAAAGTTACTTAGATTAAGCCTTGACGAACTTTACTTCAACGGATTCTCTGAAGATTTCCGTTTAGAAGACATCACGATGAACATTGAAAGTTTCGTTCCTGAGAAGAAATACGGAACTGCACTCGTTGCAATTTGCTTCACCTCCTACTTATACCCTATAATTAAGGGTTAACCCACTGAAGACAAGATACGTCCGACATAAAAAAACAGCAATCTTTTGTAAAGGTTGCTGTTTTCATCCTTTTGTTTATTTCTAACAATTTCGGAATACGCTTCTATCTTATGGAAAAGAAAGATCTTCTTAATCAAGAAATAAAGCACATCGATATCAAATCGTTTGATGCTAGCCCAATCATCAACTCAATGAGAGAGATGTCATTCTCGTCGAGAGAGACAGCTAATGCTGCCGACATCTTTAACATGATGATTGCCGAAAAAGAGTGTAGCAACATTCTGACCATTGCCGGATCGACCTCTGCTGCAGGCTGCATGCAGGTGTATGTGGATATGGTAAAGCATAACATGATTGATGCGGTTGTTTCGACCGGGGCATCAATTATTGACATGGACTTCTTCGAAGCGCTTGGCTACAAGCACTACCGCGGAACCCAATTTATCGACGACAAGCTACTTAGAGATAACTATGTAGATCGTATTTACGACACCTACATTGATGAGGAAGAGCTACAGTCGTGCGATTCGACCATAAAAATCATTGCCGATAGCCTTGAGGCTCGCCCCTACTCTTCGCGCGAGTTTATCTACGAAATGGGGAAATACCTTTCGAAGAATTCGGTAAAGAAGGATTCGCTACTACAAACTTGCTACGAGCATAATGTCCCCATCTTCGTTCCAGCATTCTCCGACTGCTCAGCAGGCTTTGGCTTGGTTATGCATCAGGTTGAACGCATGAAGGAGGGGAAACCATACCTCACCATTGATTCGGTTGCCGACTTCCGCGAGCTTACCGATGTTAAGATTGCAGCAAAAACAACGGGACTATTCATGATTGGTGGAGGTGTACCTAAGAACTTTGCCCAAGACACCGTAGTTTGTGCCGAATGCCTAGGAGTAGAAGCCTCAATGCACAAGTATGCGGTACTTATTACAGTTGCTGACGTTCGTGATGGAGCTTGCTCTTCGTCTACCCTCAAAGAGGCTTCGTCGTGGGGTAAGGTTGATACCGTTTACGAACAAATGGTGTACGCTGAAGCGACCACCGTTCTACCTCTTATTGCCAGCTACGTATACCATAAGGGTGACTGGAAAAATCGCGAGCCTAAGAATTGGGCAAACCTTTTCCTGAAGTAACCATCGGCATATAATAAAATAGAAAAGAGAGGCACCTATACGGTTGCCTCTCTTTTTTATTTATTCGAAACCCGCTAAATGATACCCGCCTTTTTAAATAGCGGAGCATACTTTTTATCCTCCTTACTAATGTGGTTAAGCAGCCAACCTCGGAGATAGTTGCTTATGCTAAAGGTTGCATCAACACCTGTAGCCACCTGTGTCTTATAGATGGCTATTTGCGTTGTGAATGCGCGATGCTCAACGATATGCTCTTTTGCCAGAGCATACCCTATTTGATTAAAGATACGCTCCTCGAAGGCGAAGTGAAATCGAGCATACTCTTCGAGCTTACCAAGTACCTCCGCGGTTACCGTAAGGT
>CAXYUU010000388.1:0-3736 GCA_964292015.1 uncultured Acetobacteroides sp. | reverse complement strand
TATCCTCAAAAAATATTTCGTTGTTGGCAAACGGGTTTCTGTTTTGAGACAGACTCTTTGCGCCGTACTGCTCGGGATTACATCCCGCAGGACTATGAACGGTCATTGCAAAACGGTGCCAGAATGCCGACTGTATTAAATTTTGTTCAAATAGCTGGCGAACTATCTCCAGCGAGTCAACCGTTTCTTGAGTAGTCTCAGACGGAAATCCGTACATAAGGTAGGCATGAACCAAAATGTCTGCCGACGAAAACGCACTAGTTACTGCCGCAGTTAGCTTAATGTCAACCCCCTTATTCATGAGAGACAATAGCCTATCGGATGCAACCTCCAGACCTCCCGAAACGGCAATACAACCCGCACGAGCCATCAGCTGGCACAAATCGCGGGTAAAGCTACGTTCAAATCGCACATTAGCCCACCAGCTTACATTTAATCCACGTCGAATGATTTCGAGCGATATCTTCTTAAGCAGAACTGGTGGTGCGGCCTCATCTACAAAGTGGAAGCCCGACTGACCGGTTTGCGCCATCACCTCCTCCATCATATCAACAATATCTGAGGCATCGTAAGGCTCAAAACGCTTTATATAGTCGAGCGTCACATCGCAAAAGGCACATTTTGCCCAGTAGCACCCGTGCGCAAGAATAAGCTTATTCCAACGACCATCACTCCAAAGTTTAAGCATCGGATTGGCCACCTCCAGCAAGTCGATATACTTATTGATTGGGAGCTGGCTGTAAAGAGGGGCTGGACGTTCACTCCCCTTTACATTAAGATGGGCATTTTCTATTCGAACTATATCACCATCTTTTCTGAATGACGTTCTTACCAGCGAATCTTCAAATCTCTTACCCTCTAAATATTCCAAAAGTCTAAGAATCGAAATCTCGCCATCATCGTAAAGCAGGTAATCCACATAATCAAAAAAGCGAGGATCGGACATGTCGCGTAATTCGGTACTAACATACCCTCCTCCCATCAAAATCTTTACAGTTGGATGGTTACGCTTTAGCCACTTCGAACATATTAATGCGGCATAAAGATTCCCTGGAAAAGGAACCGTAAAGCCAACAACCTCGGGTCTGATTTCTTCGAAGTAGCTCGAAAATATATCTATAATAAGGCTGTCTATGAGATTAGGCACTGCTTCAACCTTATCCTTTAGGCTGTCGAAAGTAGGTAATGCCATACAGAGCGACTCTGCATAGCGAATTAGCTCAAAATAGGGAGAAACATTCCGACGAATAAAATCGCTAATATCCTCAATATATAGAGTTGCTAGATGCTTAGCCCTATCAACCACACCCAAGTCACCAAACGAAAATTCCAAATCGGCAATATGCTTAAACCGTTCGCCTTCGGGCAAAAAGCCACGCTTGCCTATACGATTGGCAAGCGTCATATCGTTACTACGCAAGAAGCGGATTACCGAATCGATAGTAGCGGTATACCGATGTCGAAGCGCAACCATTTTGGTATCTACATGGCTTAAGATAGTGGCTTCGCCAACCGAATCAAACACTGCAGCTAGCATCTCTGCGGTAAAAAGCCGATCAATTAGCTCAATACCTAAATCCTGCTGGTATACCTCAACCCCTTGTTTCGATAAAAACCCAGCTAGATATGGGGTGGCGGGATACGGTGTATTTAGCTGCGTTAACGGTGGTGTTACAAGTAGAATGCGCATTGTGGGTATAACTCTTCAATAAATAAAGCCCAAATATAGCAAGAAAAAGGAGGAGGTTGGAATAAGCAGAAGGCAGATAACACTATTAGAAAGTTAAAGATATCGCTTCTGATCCCGATGGTACGCTTTACTTAGCAGCAATGGTAGTCATGCCACCTTACCTAACAAAAGCAATATAAGCATTGTGTACCCTATCGGAAAATAGTATCAAAAATTCGCCATACCAATCGAACAACTTGTACGTACAACTGTTTGTTGGGTGTACAAAGGCAAAATAATAATTAAAATAGAACCAAGATGAAAAGTTTGCTAACAACTCTGCTAGTAGTTGCATCCGTTGCAACATTTGGACAACAAAAATGGACAATCGACCCTTCCCATTCGGGCGTTAACTTTACGGTAACCCACATGATGATTTCAGAAGTTGATGGCCGTTTCACCAAGTTTGATGGAAACATCGACTCTAAAATAGGCGATTTCAACAACGCTAAGGTTAACTTCACTGTTGACGTAAACAGCATTAACACAGACAATGAGATGCGCGACAAACATCTCAAGTCAGACGATTTTTTTAATGCAGAGAAGTACCCCAGTATGACCTTTACCAGTACCTCATTCAAAAATATCAAGGGAAACAAGTACGTATTAGAAGGAAACCTAACCCTGAGAGATGTAACAAAAAAGGTAAAGTTTAACGTCACCTACCTTGGCACGGCAAAATCTCAACACGGCGCATTGGCTGGCTTTAAAGCTACGACGGTAATCGATCGCCTAGCATACGGACTAAAATGGAACGTGCTAACTGAAGCCGGTGGCACAATGGTAGGGAAAGATATTACCATCAATCTAAACATGGAATTTCACGAAGCAAAATAACCAGCCTATTAAATAAAAAAAGCACCTTCGTAGGGTGCTTTTTTTATTTAATCTATTTTGATGCTTTAAAGGTAATTACCCCCCTATCGGAAGAAAGAACCAGCGTACTGTCATTTACCTGTATGGTTTGTTCACGGGCAAGCATGCTTTGGTAAAGGTTTTCTATTTCGCCAATAACTCCCATACAAAGCATTTTTGTTGCCCCAACCTTACCGAAAGTAACCTTATTTCCCCTAATGGAGAACTCTCCAAAATAGCGATTGCAGCAACTACCGGATATTCTCAATGTTTTAGCATCGAAAATAAGCGTAGCAACAACGTCAGAAGGTACAACAATGCTACGACCCACACCTTCCAGCTTAGCAATACTCCATATTTTACCAAAGAGCAACGAATCGCTCATAATAGTGGGAGCAACAATTGTTACCTGCTTAGTTGCATTCGTACTAGTAACCTTTGCAGGCGAGCATCCAAAAGTAAGGGATGCCATGAAAGTGATTAAAAAGAGATACTTCTTTCGAGTAAAATTATTTTTTAAGACAGTATATTCCCCCCATATTGAATTACACCCGTGACTACCTAACATCTACCCGGCATATGGGTTTCACAAATGGTTGTTTTGCAGATTAGCAGCAAAGACCACACCCAAATCTAAAATATTACCGATTTAAGAATATGCCTACCGCTTGAGAAAATCCGGAATTTAATACATCTGCCACCACGTGATGCTTTATTTTAAGCGCTTCGGGAGCATTTCCCACCACAAAGCTACTTGGTGCGTAGTCCAGCATATCCGCATCGTTAAAGTCGTTTCCCACAGCCATAACATCGCTACGATCCACATTCAGCTTATTGGCAAGCATCTCCAACGCATGCCCCTTCGACACGTTCTTGTCGAATATCTCAATCCACATGTTTTCGCCATTTATAGGCGATGTGGTGCGTATCACCTTAAAATCGGTAAGATTAGCCGCAATACGTTCGTAACGCTCTATATCGTTAGGGATAAACGCCAGCGCTTGGCACGATTCGGGATAATCATCCTCCAGTAACGGATAGCTATGGTCGGGATAGTGCCGCTTACGTTCACAAAAATCAAAAATTGGGTCTGATGTTGCCGAATAGTAAAAGTGGTGCGTATCGGGAACTGGCTTATGCAGCATAAAATCG
>CAXYUU010000387.1:0-3737 GCA_964292015.1 uncultured Acetobacteroides sp. | reverse complement strand
CTGATGGCACATTCGAACTAGTAATTGTTGACTTCAGACACACTTTTATGGACACTACCGAGGCTGCCCTGCATCCTCCACGGCATTGGGCGTAGATCGAGCATTCTTCGCAGTATGTAGGAATAATATCGTTCCACGATTTTATGTAAGGCGAGGTTACAATCTTTGCGATGCTATCCTTGAAGATATTACCTGCAATAATTGGGGAGTGGTTGCAGGTGCGCAGGTTGCCCATCACATCAACCGTTAGGGGGCGCTTAAATGGATCGGGACTGCAGGCGCCGAAGGCAACGTTGGGGTAGTTGCTTGGATTTACCACGCAAAATGGTGTGCATACGTTAGACGATACCGATAGGTTTAGCTCGCCCGCTACGGCGTTTACCTTTTCGAATGCCAGACGAAGTTCCCTGTGCCCAAGGCTTAGCGACTGGTGGTTAAGTCCTGCACCCCCAATGTTGTAGCGGTTTACCATTATTCGGTTCAGCCCAATGCTGCTAAAAAGGCGGAGTGTTTCCTCTATTTGCGGAGCATTAATTTGGGTTAGAACTATTACCGGAACGACGTAGAACCCCATCGCCATACAGGTGGTTATGGAGTTGAGGCTATTTTGCCACGAGCCGCCTATTTGGGTCATCGAATCGTGGATGTCGGCGGTAGGGGAGTGGAGGGGCATTAGAAAGAGGTCGACACCCAGCTCCTTGTATAGCGAGTAGTCGCCATTTGTTGCCCCGTTGCCGTTGCTGATGATGGATACCTTCGAACCTTTTAGCTTCGCCATAAGGATAAGTTCGGCAACGTACTCGTTGAGCAGCGGCTCGCCGCCCGTTATCGACAGCTGTCCGATGTCGGCCTGTCGGTAAATCTCCTTTAGCGTTTTCACCGCTTGGCGATGCGAGTAGCGAAACGGGGTTTCCCCTTCTGGGCGCTTCCACGTATTGTAGCAGTATATGCAGCGTAGGTTGCAGGCCGAGTACGATTCGAAGGTTATAGTGTTGAGCGAAAGCTTCATTTATTCTTTTACTTTAAAATTAAACTTAACGGTAATCGTGTAGAACGCGTTTACGGGTATTCCTTCTATCCTTCCGGGTTTCCAAAGGGGCATCTGGCGTACAATTTGAAGGGCGGCCGAATCGACTTTGGGCGTAATACCCTTTAGTACAGTTGGCTCTACTACCTCTC
Source organism: uncultured Acetobacteroides sp. (assembly GCA_964292015.1). Taxonomy (GTDB): domain Bacteria; phylum Bacteroidota; class Bacteroidia; order Bacteroidales; family ZOR0009; genus Acetobacteroides. The sequence continues at coordinate 2,558 of CAXYUU010000387.1, read as the reverse complement.
CTTTTGTGTTGATAACAACCTTAACGAATACCGATCCCGTTAGCTGATCATCTTCGAGGGAGTCTGGGTAGATTGCCCTTTCCTTGATGTACTGCATCATGGCATCTACTCCTCCAGGGTATTCGGGCATCTCATCAACAGTGGAGTAAACAGACTGTTCTTCTTCAATTATCGGAGCGTAGCAACCAACAGTCAAATCAGTGGTGTCGGGTTTTATCGGGTTTTGTTTTACTTCAATATCGTAGCAGGTTAGCCGAGGTGGCGCGAATTTGATAGGGATGCTCGTGCTCGCCATTCTTTTAGCTGTATCCCCTTTCGCGAGCCTCTTTGATGGGCTCTCTTTTTGCGATGAGGCTAGCATTTCGGTGGACTGGCTGCCGCAGCTAGCCAGCAGGTTTAGCAGCGAGAGCATAAGTACGCCCGTTCGAATCCGCTTGTCGAAGAAGCACCGGTTACGGGTGACAACAAAGAGTAGGTTGTACCAGCGCGAGCGCAGCTGCAGCCCCTTTATGCGGGCGGTTAGGGAGATTCTTTTCATTGTTGTTGATGCGTTTGGGTGGTGTCCTTGCTGGTAGGAGTAGCCTCTACAATTTTAAACTTTACCGGCATGGTAAAGGGGGTGTTTGCCTTCTTTCCAAGTTGCTCCCCTGGTGTCCATGGTGGCATGAGGCTAACCACGCGAAGTGCCTCTGCATCGAAATAGGGATCAATCCCCCGAATAATTTGGGGGTTAACAACTCGTCCTAGGGTGTCTATGGTGAACTTAACGAAAACCGTTCCCTCTTTTTTACTATCAATACCTGATTGGGGATATCGGGTGTTGCGCGCTAAAAAGCTAAACAGGGAATCGATCCCCCCACTATACGCAGGCATCATTTCCACAGCATAGCAGAATACGGCTTCATCCCTCGATGTAGTATCTTTTTTTAGGGTTACAGCGGCCTTATTTCTTTTAAATTTTTTCTTGGATGTGTCTTTTGTTTGTGCCTCTATGCTTGCCGCTAGGCTCAGCAGCGACAGCATTAGAATGCCCACCTTGATCTTCCTATCGAAGAAGCGCCTGTTGCGGGTAAGCGTAAAAAGAAGCCCGTAAGTCGAGGCTTCTAGCTTAAGGCGCTTAATTTGGAGTGATGAAATAAGATTTTGCATGTATGTTATGGTATAATGGATTGTTCAAATATATCGAAAATATGAATAGTTAAATTGGCGCGATTTTAATAAATCTGATAGGCTTTAGTATTAGTAATTGGAATAGGCACAAATATTTTTTTACTCGTTTGTTTTCCGCAATTGCCCCTAGGATATGTTTGTGGCTGGTTAGGCTGCATAGGCGGTATAAGTTGAGGTGATTTAAGCTAATGAATATTTGGATATGTAAAATAGGTTAATTATTTTAACGCGCTAGAAAAGTATAGGTAATACGTTAGTGTAGTAGGAGTTCATTGGGAGAGGTAACCATTACCAGCTGCTCGTAGTAGTAGCATCCACCATACATTGTGCAGTAAAAAGGTTGTTGTACCATGGCTATGCCTGTAAGTAGGCAGGGGTAGGAGTGGGATGGGGCAAACGGGTGGTCAAAAGTACTTCCCACTGGAGTCGGAGGTACTTTCGGGTGGTCAAAAGTACTTCCCACTGGAGTCGGAAGTACTTTCAGGGGGGCAAAAGTACTTCCCACTGGAGTCGGAGGTACTTTCAGGGGGGCGAAAGTACTTCCCACTGGAGTCGGAGGTACTTTCAGGTGGTCAAAAGTACTTCCCACTGAATAGGGAGGTTCAAACTGGTGGGAGGTAGATATGCTTGCAAAATGGAGTTGGGTTAGTTTGGGAGAGGGTATTTTATTGTCTTGTTCGAGAATTTTGAGAATTAACTAATTTGATTTATAGACGACTAAATTTTTTCTTTTATGGACAAATTACCAATGCACAAATTTGCTGTTGCCGACATCGACAGCGTATGTGGAGTTCTTATTGATGAGACCGGTAAGTCGAATATCGCGGAGGCTAAAAGTCACGAGGCGTTCGTTAGCGTAACCACCAATCGGGAGGAATTTAAGGATAGCTTCGCGCGCGACAAGGCCAGCGAAAGCACTCCAGGGGTTCGTAAGGCCGATAAGCGTCGCGACGATGGAGTCGTGGGACTTTTTAAGGCAGTCGATGGATTGCTCTACTCGCCCAACGAGGCCAAGCGGGGCAAGGCCGAGATCTTCATGGGTCGTTTCGACAAGTTTACCGGCATTCAATGCCTGGCCGATACCAAGCAGAATACGCACATGGATACGCTTATTGCCATGCTCGACGAGCCCGAAAATGTGCAGCTGGTAAAGGATTTAGGCCTCGAAGAGTATGTGGTGGAAATTAAGGCAGCAGAGGCCGAGTTTACGCAGGCGTGGAGTAAGCGCGAAACCGACGTTACGGCCTACCGTAACAGCGTGTCGGCTTCGAACCTGCGAAAGACAATGGAGGCCGCCATTAACCGCTACTACGACTATGTGGATTCGAATGCTCGTGTTTCATCGAATCCCGCATGGAAAAGCCTGCAGAGCGAAATCTACCGCCGCT
>CAXYUU010000386.1:0-3738 GCA_964292015.1 uncultured Acetobacteroides sp. | reverse complement strand
GATAGCATGGTCGGCGCCCCCCTTCTACAAGTACTACCTTTCGCTCTACGGGCACAACCTCGTAAAATATTTTGAACTTGCGGGTATAGGAGTAGTTTAGAGAATGGTCCTGCTTTTTATTGCCCACCTCAATTTCTGTCCGAAACAGGATGTTTTCCTTATCGGGTATCGAAACAATCCAACCAATAATTCGGAGCCAGATTCTTATCGTTTGTTGTACATCTGCTAAACAGGTATCAATAAACTCCTTAAGTTCCCAGAATTTTGCCTTAATCTCCTCATGGTTGGGTTCCGCATTCCTTACCTTAAAGCCAACTAGATATCTAAACGATTCGAGTATATGGAAAACTTCGTAGGCAGTAATAACGGCACCATTAGTGTAGGTATAGGTTTGGCTCTTCATATAAGCTTGTAGCAGTGCCTTCGACACCTCTTCGAGCTCCAACGTTGGCGTTCGTGAACCTACCTGATCGAATATTAATGTGGAGGTACGAAATTTGAAGCATATCACAAGATCAACCAGAGGAAAGAGCTTAACATGCTCTTTAACCCCAAGCTTATCGAGCAGGCTAAATAGCTCGATGTAGTAGTCCCTCTGTATCTTTTCATGAGCCTTGCGCTGCTCAGCAGCCCTTTGCTCCTTTTGGTACGCCTTTTTTGCTTTTGCTTTTCTATCTTTAGGCATATTGGTTTAGTGTTAGGTTTACTATTTTTTAGTCTAATATGGGGATATATGCTAGCTGGTTAAGGCTTTATCGATTCCCTAAATCGGTTGGCCCTTTTGTAGAAATCCTGACCCTCTCCAAACTCCATTATACGTGCAACCTTACCGCCACAAGCTCTACACGTGCCCACCGCTTTAATATCGTTGTGATAATCGAGATGTACCTCCTCTACAGCTACCCCTTTAGCACAGCTGTCCATACAGGTAGTGCAAAATACACCATGTTCTAGTAGATAGGAGTAGCTTTGCTTTTCCTCCTCGCTAAGAAGAATGGTTAGCTGGTTGATGATAATGTCCTTTTGTCTTTTCATTCCTTACTTATAAGATGATGTTACAATCAGGTGAAACGAGCATGAATTCGGTGAATTACTAAAGTAGATGAAAGTTTATCATGCAAGTTCCTTGCGACCAATAAAAAGCAGCAACTTACGCATGAAAAGCAGCTAATACCTACCTAAGCTAAGCGTTGCGTTCTCGCGTGGTATCGCAAGGCCTCCAACCGAATTAGCGAGTTAAATTTATTAAATAACGGTTAATTTTCCAAGATGCAGCAAAGAATTCAACCGCTAGAATTATACCATTTACAGATTTCCATCCGCATAAAAGTGTTCCTCTTTCCCCTTGCTCCTATCACCTCCACCATGCCCTGTCCGAATTGGGATTCGTAGGATGAAAAGACTTTCGTCCGCATAATCCTTCAATCCGGTAATCCCTTAATCCTTATTCTGATAATATCAGAATAAGCAAACCTCCCAACCATGCCGCATGGAGCGTTCGCGCACGAGCAACCTCGGTAGATGCGGCAACCCATAAGCGCCACCTATCCCCCGAGTTGCACTCGGGGCTACTCATATTCAATCCCTTCTGTATTCCCAGTAGCTGGCGGGAGACGCCCACGTTATGCAGAGTAAACGATGAAACATCATCACAAAATGCACCTGCCTCACCCACCAATCACTGTCTGAATTAGGATTCGTAGGATGAGTGAATTTCATGATTTTCGTCCGCTTAATCCTTCAATCCTAATTCCTACTGCTTCATTCTTTCATCTTTCATTCCCGAGTTTCCCAACGTTCTATTACGCATCCTAACTTCTATTTCCATTCAACCATAGCCACCTCCTAACCAAGATTTTTTTTATCCGCCAAGGTTAAAGTATACTATTTATTTGCTATTTTTATTTTTCGCGAATGCTACTCAGCACCCTGACATCGTGTCACACCATGCAGCTATCGCAAAGGCCGAACAGGAAACGTTGTATCGGCCATCGAGTATAGCTGGCCCAATTCTGGGGATTGGCTTCGCCGACTTTTAGTTCGTGCATCGTGATACCTAATAGTGGAGCTGTGTAGCGACCTTTAACGATACCTATACAAGTAGCTTAGACCTATGGCATCTACAAAGACAAAAAAAAGCAACCCATACCAAGCCGAGAAGCAGCGGCAAGCTCAGCTGGTAAACACGCAAAAGGCCAAGAACGAAAGGATGTTTGCCCTCTTAGGTTTGCGGCATCTTTACCCGCTTATTAGCGAGTTCGGGAAAATAAAGCTGGCAAAGATACGCATATCGGCTACCCTCATTGAGGCAGCACCCGAATGTAACGATCATCGCGCAAAGGAGGCGGTAGAGTATATCAGGGGAGCCTTTAAATCGTTTGAGATGAATACCGAGGTACCCCTGCTCAACGGAAACAAAATATCGGTACGAGATTTTCGAACCACCTTCACCTCGATATTCCTAAATTTTTTAAACGAGAATTACGATGTAGGGCCGCATTCCGAAAAGATAAAAAAGGAGGTTTGCGAGCTTTTCCTAAAGTATGTCGATATCTGGGCGGGGGTAAATACCCTCTGCGACGATTTCTTCGACGACATATGCACCCACATATCATCGCTTAAACATGGAGTCTACTACCCTAAAGAGGGGGTCAAGAAAAAGTGCAGTAAGGAAATGAACGACAGCTGGTCGACCGTTCCGATCTTTACCTTTAACGTCGAAATACCCAATCGTAAGCACATTAGCATCGACGGTAGGAGGCGCGAGGTGTACCAGCTCGGCTTTCCCGAAAAAGACAAGGGGGTACGATGGGCATCGGTTGCCTCGGGACGCCTGGGTCTAGCGCCAGGCGGGAGCTACCCCTGCTACATACAGCAGCATGCCATAAAACGGATGGTGGAGCGTATTGCCATTTTTTCGGAATCGGTAACCGTTTTTCAGGCCTGCCTAAGTCTCGAACAGGGCAAGGTGCTGCGCATTCCGGGAAGCGATGCCTACCACATCGAATTTAAAATCATGAACCTGAAGCTGGGCTACCTGGTTGCCATCCTGCTCGATGACATCCTGGTGGTAAAGACCTTCATTTTTATTACCCAGAGCGGATCGCCCGAGGGCAAGCGCATCGAAACGACCACCGGGATCAAGAGGGACGACAAGGACTACATCGGGATGGGGAACCTAAAGGGATTCCTATCGGAAGATGTGGCGAAAAACCCCAAAATGGCCCTGCTGCTCGAAAAGGTGGGCTGCGCCGACCTGCTTAAGGCCTACGATGTTTTCTCGCAAAAGGTCAACATAAAGGGGATGCAGGCCACCGGAAGAATTATCACCCAGTATCTCGAAAAGAGCTGGGAGCACGGCAACCTCGAATCGATTGAGAGCTACACCTCCGACGACCTGGCCATTGTGCCGGTGCTACCTCCCGAACCGATACCCGAACCGGTAGTTGTAGAGGAGGAGGAATTTGAGCAGGAGGAGGTACAGGAGCAGCAAGCCCCTACCGTGGCAACCCCAACAACGCCGCCATCGAGGTTTATCGATAAAATATGGTGGGTTATACTCCTACCGCTACTGCCGATACTTATTGTTGGAGTGGTACTACTATACATTTACCTCAAAATCTTTAACCCTAAGAAGCTGCAAAAGATGCTAGCCGAGCAGGAGAGCAAAGAGGCCGAGCAGGATAGGTAAGAATTGCCGGAAGCTACTCAGCACCCTTATATGGTATCACGTATCAC
>CAXYUU010000385.1:0-3754 GCA_964292015.1 uncultured Acetobacteroides sp. | reverse complement strand
TGATCGTAATCCTTGGATTTAATCATAGTATCTGGCGGGGGTTAGGGGGTGGATTATCGGTAGCGGATAGTAGCAGGCTTAGGTATTTAGCCAAATACCTTTTCGGATGCATCGCATTTCTTCCATTAACGTGCGTTTTCCACCCCCTACCCCCGCCAGCGGGGGATACGCTTTGTGCTACAACACACAGATTCCATTACGTCAACTCCTTTTACTTTTAAACGCGAAACCCCTGTGCTCAAGGCGAATTCCCCCTATGTAATAGAAAAAAGAAATCCGTACAAATCTGTACCATCGGCGTCATCAGTGTACTAGTGCATCCCCGTATTAAAAAATCTGTGCAAATCCGTATCATCTGTGTCGTCAGTGTTCTAATCCCTCCACTGTTCGATATCGAACACCTCCTGTTCGTAGCCGCACACTTTACCACCCCCTCCCCAACGCTATCCATCTGATAACAACGCCGCTACTGTTTATGGCATAGCGATTGCCAATAGGGGTGTCTAAAGCATAAAAGCGTACATAAATGGACAGAGATATACCGGTAGAGGTACTACGGAAACGAAAAAGAAAGATACTCATCACCGTCGCCATTGCAGGGATACTGGTAATTGGAGTATTCTCCTCCCTGGTAAGCGTTCTTCGCTCGGGGGTGTCGGAGAAGGATATCGAGCTGGTAACCGTAGATAAAGGAACGATAGAGGTGTCGGTGTCGGCATCGGGTAAGGTGGTGCCGTTGGCCGAGGAGATTATCACCTCGCCGGTATCGTCGAGGATTATGGAGGTGTACAAGAAGTCGGGCGATAACCTACAGCAGGGCGATCCGATACTGCGGCTGGATCTGAACGCTGCGGATGCCGACTTTGGCAAGCTCAAGGATGAGATGGCGATGAAGAAGTGCAAGCTCGACCAGCAGAGCGTTACGGTAAAGAGCCGTCTCTCCGATTTAAAGATGCAGATAGATATTGCCGATATGAAGCTTCAGCGCATGGCCGTTGAGCTGCGCAACGAGCACTACCTCGACAGCATTGGCGCCAGTACCACCGACAAGGTGAGGCAGGCCCAGCTAAACTACAAGGTGGAGACCCTACTTTTCGAACAGCTCAAGCAGAAGTACCGCAACGAAAGGCTCACCTCCAGTGCCGACCTAAAGGTTTCGGCGCTCGAGTTCAACATCTCGAAGAAGAGCGCCTCCTTAATGGGGAAAACCATGACCGAGGCGCAGGTACGATCGCCCCGTGCAGCGGTGCTTACCTGGATTAACAACCAGGTTGGAGCCACCGTTAGTCAGGGTGCGCAGCTGGCCATCGTTTCGGATCTCAAGAACTTTAAGGTGGAGGCCGAGATAGCCGACAGCTACGCCGACAGGGTTTCTCCAGGGGCAAAGGCCATCGTAAAGATCGGGAGTCAGAAGCTCGAGGGCATTGTGGGCAACGTTACCCCCTCGGTAAAGAATGGGATTATTGGCTTTACCGTCATGCTTAACCAGAGCAGTAGCGAGAAGCTCCGCTCGGGACTAAAGGTCGACGTATACATCATTAGCTCCATCAGCGAGAATGTACTGCGCCTAGCCAACCGCTCGTACTACGTGGGTAAGGGCGAGTACAACCTTTGGGTAGCCAACGGCAATGTCGCCCAAAAGAAGAAGGTGCTGCTGGGCGAGGGTAGCTACGATATGGTAGAGGTGGTAAGCGGTCTAAAGCAGGGCGATCGGATTATCGTCTCGGATATGGAACGGTACAAGAATGCCAGCAGGTTGAAGATAAGGGAGTAGATGTTAGATAGTAGACATTAGATGCTAGAACAATACGGCTAATCCTTTATATCATTTGCTGGTAATAGTAAGCAGGGACTTCGCGTTTAAATAGAGTATGAACAAAAATAATTTATTTGGCATGTTTTTAAAGAAAACCACCCCGCCCTGCGGGCACCCCTCCTTACAAAGGAGGGGAATAGCTCCGAATAAGCTTAGTGACTAGATGAAAAATCATACATCGTTTGAATAGCTGAATTTGAGAGTAAAACACAAAGTACAATCAGCGCGATTCCACTCCTTTTCAAGGAGGGCGGGGTGGTTCTGAATGATAAAAATCAATCAAATTAAGTTAGCCATCAAATCTTAAAAGTGAAATCCCTGTAATAGTAAGCGGTGCAAATATGTATCATCAGTAAAATCAGTATTCCGAACTTAAAAAAACAACATATGATAACGCTAGAAAATATTAACAAAATATACAGCACAAAGGAGATTGAAACGGTTGCGCTTGAGAGCGTGAACCTAAAGATCGGAAAGGGAGAATTTGTATCGATAATGGGGCCTTCGGGCTGCGGGAAGAGTACCCTGCTCAACATCATGGGGCTACTCGACGAGCCATCGGCAGGGCTACTATCCATTGGCGGTGTACAGGTGGCCAGCATGAAGGATAGGGAGCTGGCAAAGCTGCGCAACCAGAAGTTGGGTTTCGTATTTCAGAGCTTTCACCTGGTGCCGGCCCTTAACGTAATCGACAACGTGGAGCTACCCCTACTCTACCGCAAGGTGTCGGCCTCGGAGCGCCGCAAAAGGGCTATGGAGGTACTCGAAAAGGTGGGACTTTCGCACCGCACCAAGCACTTCCCCACCCAGCTATCGGGCGGACAGTGCCAGCGCGTGGCCATTGCCCGTGCCATCATCGGGAATCCAGAAATTATCCTAGCCGATGAGCCTACCGGAAACCTCGACAGCAAGATGGGCGCCGAGATTATGGAGATCCTCTTCCGCCTCAACAAGGAGGAGGGCACCACCATTGTGATGGTAACGCACGACGAGCAGATTGCCAAGCAAACCGGCCGTACCATTCGCTTCTTCGACGGAAGACAGATACAGTAACCATCCGCATAACCATTTCCTATGATAGTATACCATATGAGGCATGCCTGGAGCATGCTCTGGCAGGATAAGTTCTTCACCATCATCTCGCTGCTGGGCATTGGGCTGGCCGTTTCGTTTATCATGGTAATCCTTACCGTAAACGAGATAGACGATGCCTCATACGCCCCCGAGGTTAACCGATACCGGACGCTGTACGTGAAGAATACAATTGTTGACAGGGGCGAGAACCAAAAGTCATGCTCGTATCTTTCGCCTAAGCTGGTAAAAACAGTCTTCTACGACCTCAAGAAACCAGAAGCAGTAACCGCTCTTGCTCGAGATTACTCGATTGTGGAGCCAAAGAGCATGTCGGGCAAGGGGGAAAATGTAAATACGATGAGTACCGATGCTGCCTACTGGAAATTATTCGAGTTCGAATTCCTCGAAGGCAAACCCTTTGTCCAATCGGATTTCAACTCGGGCATTAAGGTAGCGGTAATCTGTCAATCGCTTTCGCGAAGCCTATATAATGGCTCAGCAGCAGTAGGTAAGGATATTTATATTGGTCAGCAGCGTTATAGGGTTGTGGGCGTAGTTAGAGATGTTAGCCAATCGGGCACCTTTTCCTATGCTAAGGTATGGCTTCCCTACTCCTCCGATTCAAGAGTAGTCCCATTTGAAGAAGAGCTGGCCAGTGGGCCTTTACATGTGCTGATAATGGCAAAAAGACCGTCCGATTTTAAGGATATTATCAAAGAGGTTGAGCGCAACAGGGCAAGGTATAACCTCCCGATCATAAAACAGGCAAAGATTATGCTGGGAGGACCCGACACCCACTCGGAGCAGCGTTGTAGAAAATGGTCTAGCCAAGAAGAAAATGGCTACAAAGAGAATCTCCTACTA
>CAXYUU010000384.1:0-3757 GCA_964292015.1 uncultured Acetobacteroides sp. | reverse complement strand
CAACGGGTAATATTTACAGGAAACTTGTAGGTCTCGTGGTAGGCCATCACAAACAGGTCTGCACTGGTCTTCGATGCCGAGTAGGGCGAACGAGGATCAAGTGGGGTTGTCTCGGTGAAGAACTGCATTCCGTAGGTTTGCAAGTTCTCGCGTCCCTTAACAACCGCCTTTACTGCCTCATCCTCTATCATTAACGGTTGTGGTTCGGTGTAATCCTTACCTAGCGAACCGTACACCTCGTCGGTCGAAACCTGTAGAAACTTCTTACCCTCGCGATAGGTTGGGTAGCCATTGGCATCCCTACCCGTACTCCAGGCACGCTTAGCACACTCCAACATATTTTGGGTACCCAGAATATTGGTCTCAAGGAATATCTGCGGATGCGTAATGCTCCTATCCACATGGCTCTCGGCAGCAAAGTTTACTACGTAGTCGATATGGTGCTCAGCGAAAATATGGCTAACCAGCTCAGCATTGCCAATATCGCCCTTCACAAACTTAACACGAGGGTCTTTTAACTCCTCCTTAATAGTGCCAAGATTACCTGCATAGGTTAGCTTATCGAGTACTACGATCTTTATATCGCTATGCTTGTTAAGCATATACTTCACAAAATTGGCACCGATAAAGCCGGCACCACCGGTAATAAGAACTGTTGAATTATCCATTTTGAATCATCTAAATAAAAGGGCACGCCAATTAGACACGCCAATTACAAATTTTAAATAAAACTTGGCTTCTCCGGCAAGTCCTTTAACAACCTAAAATGCAGGTTGCTTTCAGGGGAAATAATTACCCATGCAGTGAGAAAAATAAGAACCATATCGGTATATAATGAACTGTTTGCTAAATACCACTGTTCCAAGGCACCCTTAAATGGAGCAATTTGCAGTTTATAGCAATCTTTAGGATCATACTTACTTTCAGATATAATCTTCTCCTCATCACGAAAGACAATAGAACCAATACCCGTTATGCCAGGCTTTAAACGTGATATATCAACCCTAACTTTTTCGGAGTAGAGCATAAACTGATTCTCCGTTAAAGGTCTTGGTCCAACAAGAGACATATTACCAATTAGTACGTTTACAATTTGTGGCAGCTCATTAATCTTAGTCTTCCGAAGAAATGTACCAAATGGTAATACCCTAGGATCCTTACGTAAAGTAATTGTACCCGTTCCTACATTGGGACTATTCTTAAGCATTGTTGCAAACTTCCAAATATCAAAAGTTTTGAGACCGCTACCGATTCGCTTCTGGAAGTAAAAAATATAATGTTCACCTGTTAGAAGAAGAATTAAACAAATTGGAAGTAGTACAGGTAAAAGAACTACTAGTGCTAAAAAAGAAACAACAAGATCAATTAATCGCTTAATAAGATAATACATACAACTACATTTTTTGATCTAATGATTTTCCTGTCTCGATATGCTCAAAATTAGGCAAGTACTCCTTTAATATCTCTACCAACTCATGTTTTGAAACATTTGGATTTTCAAACAACTTCTCCAATCGGGTAAATATTTGATCAATTTCAGAAATATTACGCTTCAGAGAGTTTTTTATTACGCCTAAATTCACAAAACTATCAAGATCAAGCACCTCTTTATCGGTAAAAAACTCTTCAAAAGTTTTTTCTCCAGATGTATCGGAGCCAAAGAAGTAGATCGGATAGGTTTTAGAATCTTCGTTTAGCAGTAAAGATTTTACTCTTGCCTCTTCTTCCGAACTACAAATATCAGGTTCAAGACCTAATGCTTTCAACAAATCGATTGCAATACGATCAAAAGGGATCATATCCCTTTCTTCATCCAGCTTAGGAAAGAATATATCGCCCGATTCCCCCATAATGGAAGCCATTAAACAGAGTTCCCCTGATTCTTGAGGGGAAACAAAAAAGCGACGAATGCCAAGAGGACATGACCAAGGTTGACGCTTATTTAAACGATCGAGAAAACCTACTGGCAAGCTACCATTAGAGAATGCCACATTCGCAAAGCGAGCCGTTTTAATTGGTAACCGATTAGAGTATGCCATAATAAGCTCCTCCATAAGCTTTTTGCTTGCGCCCATAATATTTACAGGATTTGCAGCCTTGTCGGTAGAAACACAGAAGAAATGTTCTGGTGGAAATTCGAGTAAAAGATCGAGAAGTTTTCGAGCACGTAGTACGTTATTCTCAATCATTGCTTCAATTGAAAAAATATCCTTCTCGCTCCGCACGTGTTTATGAGCCGCAAAATTGGCTACTATGTCAAACTTACCATGACTTCTGAATAGTTTTTCGAATACACGATCGCCAAAATTTACAGGATAGGTAATGAAACTTTCAGGAATAGTATATTCCTGAGAACTACGTATATCGCGAACCAATTCTGTAAGACCATTTTCATTTATATCAACAACAACTAAATCCTTGATATCGTATTTTAGAATTGCCTTAATATAGTTTGAACCTATAGTGCCTGCACCACCAATTACCAGAACTGATTTATAATTAATGCGTTCTTGCATTATAGAACTATACCTTTTATAATCATCCTTAAGTAGACTTGCCGAACGGCAAGTTACTTTTACATTAATAAAAGAGTCTAGATTAAACCCAATATTCATAACTATTTATTTTTCACGTTAAAGGAATTAAGTGTGTATTTCATACCATCAATTGCCGATACTGGCATTTTTTGTATTTCTAACACCTCTTTTATTTTCTTATTAGAAACAACATAAGATTCGGTTAACTTACCTAGACGCTCGCTATTCAATGGTAATTTTAAAACATCACCACATCTAGCTAACAATTTAATTGATTTTTCAGGAAGATTCCAAATTCTAGGGTTTTGTCCTAATGAATCTGCCATTAATCGTATTATATCATTTGTCGATAATACTTCATCATCCGATATATTATATATGCCAGAATCAACTTCTTTGTCAACCATCCCCTTAACTACAAACTGGAGATTTTCGATTGAGGTAAATGAGCGTTTATTCTCAAAAGCACCTAAAGGCCAAGGGAATCCCGTAGTTACAATTTTATAAAGCAAATTTAGATTTCCTTTATTCCCAGATCCATGAATCATACTTGGACGAAGTATAAACACACTTTTATCAATTGCAGGCTTACTTATAATATAATTCTCCGCGGCTATTTTACTTTCCCCATAAGGTCCTTTTGGAGAAGGAATAATATCCTCTGTGAGCATATCTCCTACAACAAAATCGGCTGCAGCTTTTACAGAACTAAAGAAAATAAATTTTTTGGCAGATGAAGAGAGAAAATAATCATAAATACGTTGTGTAAGTCCTGTATTTACATCAAAATATGTTTGTCTTAAAGATTTATTCTTAGTATCATGAGCTTTGCCGGCTAAATGAATAATTATATCTACAGATAATATACTATCCAAATCTTCCCATAGAAAAGTGTTTATTACTCCATCCATTGGCGTTCTAACAATGTCCAAACCATAAATAATGTGCTTATATTTAAGCGACATTATTAAGTTAGACCCTACAAAACCATGAACACCTGTGATTAGTACTTTCATTTAATAAAATTGTATCTATGATTACATCAATCTACTTGTTCAATTTTGCTATATATATCCAAAGTTGCATTTACAGAGATATTTAAAGCAAACTCTTGTTTATTCGAAATATCCCCAAATTTATTTGCCAAAAATAAATCAATCATATTCGCAGCTGCAACAATTGGAACTTTCAAATCATGAGTTAAAGTGGCAACAAAATCC
>CAXYUU010000383.1:0-3760 GCA_964292015.1 uncultured Acetobacteroides sp. | reverse complement strand
GGTGTCAGAAAGGTCAAAATCTATCTTTTGGGGTCTCTGACGGGTGTCAGAAGGGTCAAAATCATCTTTTGAGGTCTCTGACGGGTGTCAGAAGGGCCAAATCTATCTTTTGGGGTCTCTGACGGGTGTCAGAAAGGTCAAAATCTATCTTTTGGGGTCTCTGACGGGTGTCAGAAGGGCCAAATCCATCTTTGGGGTTTTCTGTAAAGTTACAGAGAGGTCAAATCCATCTTTTGGGGTCTCTGTAAAGTTACAGAGAGGTCAAATCCATCTTTTGAGGTCTCTGTAAAGTTACAGAGAGGTCAAAATCATTTTTTTGAGGTCTCTGTAAAGTTACAGAAGGGTCAAATCCATCTTTTGAAGTCTCTGTAAAGTTACAGAAACCTCAAAACCAGCTTGGGGATCTCTGTAAAGTTACAGAGGAATACTCCGACACGAATGTGGCCATTGCCGGGGTGGCGGGCTTGCGCTTTTCGGACGAATTGCGTTGCCTCTGTAAATTTGGCACTCGCGTGGGGCTGCTTTTGGTGGTTTGGAGGGGGAGTGTCAGCCATCCTTGTCATATTGGCAGCAAAAGGAGGGTGGCACATGCTTTGAAGGTACATCAACCAGAATACAAAAAAACTAACGATATGCAAAAAGGTAAAATTGGGGTATCTACAGAGAACATCTTCCCCATCATCAAGAAATTTCTTTACTCCGACCACGAAATCTTCCTTCGCGAGCTGGTATCCAACGCTGTTGACGCCACCCAAAAGGTAAAAACCCTTGCCAACTCGGGCGAGTGCAAGCAGGAGCTGGGCGACCTTACCATCCGCGTAGCGGTAGATAAGGAGAAGCGCACCATCACCATTTCGGATGCTGGTGTGGGTATGACCCAGGAAGAGGTGGAGAAGTACATCAACCAAATTGCCTTTTCGGGTGCCGAGGAGTTCGTAAACAAGTTTAAGGATCAGTCGGTACAGATTATTGGCCACTTCGGATTGGGCTTCTACTCGTCGTTTATGGTGAGCAGCTCGGTAGAGGTGGTTACCAAATCGTGGAAGGAAGAGCCAGGCGTACGTTGGGAGTGCGATGGCAGCCCCGAGTACGAAATTGAGGAGAACGCCCGCACCTCTCGCGGTACCGATATCATCCTACACGTTTCGGAAGATAGCGACGAGTTTTTAGAGGAGTCGCGCCTTAGCGCCCTGCTGAGCAAGTACTGCAAGTTTATGCCCATCCCCATTGCCTTTGGCAAGAAAAAGGAGTGGAAAGATGGCAAGAACCAGGAAACCGACGAGGATAACATCATCAACGATACCAACCCCATTTGGACCAAGAGGCCAGCCGATTTAACCGATGCGGACTACACAAAGTTCTACAACACCCTCTACCCAATGGCCGAAGAGCCGATGTTCCACATCCACCTCAACGTCGACTACCCATTTAACCTTACCGGGATCCTTTACTTTCCAAAGATCTCGAACAACATCGACCTACAAAAAAATAAGATACAGCTTTACAGCAACCAGGTATTCGTTACCGATTCGGTAGAGGGCATCGTTCCCGAGTTCTTGACCCTGCTTCATGGGGTGCTCGACTCGCCAGATATCCCGCTAAACGTATCGCGCAGCTACCTGCAGTCGGATTCGAACGTTAAGAAGATTTCGAACCACATCACCAAAAAGGTGGCCGATAGGCTTAACTCGCTCTACAAAAACGAGCGCGAAACCTTCGAGCAGAAGTGGGGCGACCTGAAGCTATTTGTTGCCTACGGCATCCTTTGGGACGAGAAATTCTACGATGCCGCCGTTAACTTCGCCATGTTTAAGGATGTGGACGGAAAGCACTCCAACTTCGAGGAGTACCGCGATGCCATTAAGGAGGAGCAAACCGACAAGGACGGCAAGCTGGTGTACATCTACTGCAGCGATCCGGTAGCGCAGTATAGCTTTATTGAGTCGGCCAAGGCGCATAGCTACAACGTGATAGTGATGGACGGCCAGCTCGATAGCCACCTGGTGCAGATGCTCGAAAGCAAAATCGAAAATAGCCAGTTCGTACGCGTCGATTCGGATGTGATGGACAAGCTGGTTAGCAAAAACGTGAAGAAGGAGAGCAAGATCTCGGCCGAAGAGCAGGACGATCTGAAGCCTGTTTTCGAGGCCAACACTCCCGAGGGCGAAACGCACTACAGC
The DNA here is from genome assembly GCA_964292015.1 of uncultured Acetobacteroides sp. GTDB lineage: Bacteria > Bacteroidota > Bacteroidia > Bacteroidales > ZOR0009 > Acetobacteroides. The sequence goes on along the minus strand of CAXYUU010000383.1, from coordinate 1,580 downwards.
GTATCGTTCGAGCCGCTAAGCGAAGCTGCTGCTCCAATTGTGATCACCCAAAACGAGTTCATGCGCCGTATGAAGGATATGTCGCAGATGGGCGGCGGCGGTGGAATGAACTTCTACGGTAAGCTACCCGATTCGTACACCGTGGTGGTAAACGCTAACCACCCGTTGGTAATCGAGGTTAAGAACGATATGGAAGCCGAGCTCAAGGATAAGATTAGCACATTTAAGGCGAAGCTTAAAACCGAAGAGGATGTTCTTGCCGACCTAAACAAGCAAAAGGGCGATAAGAAGGACGAGGATGTTCCTGCCGAGCTCAAGGTTCGTATCGAAGAGGTACAGTCGAGCATCGATTCGATAAGAAAAGAGGAAACCACCATACTTGGAACATGGGGTAAGGCGCATAAGTCGGTTCGCCAGCTTATCGACCTGGCATTGCTCTCGAACAACATGCTTAAGGGCGAAGCGCTAAGCAACTTTGTAAAGCGTAGCTTGGAGATGATTAAGAAGTAAGCCCTTGTTTTATCTTACTATATAGATTGGCCCCGTCGGATTTTCCGGCGGGGCTTTTTTATGGGGCAATTTTCGTAAAGCCTACCCGTTTTAGAAAATAGGTTAGGTTTGCGGCCGCTGTTTTTATTTATGATGATCTTTTTTTAGAGGAGTAGAACCGTGTACGCTAGTGTAGTAGCGATGCGTGATGGGATGGTGGAAAAAAAAGTGGTGTTGTCGTGCAGCGTTTCGGGGGAGTTTTACGTACTGTTTAAAATGATCGACTTAGCTACGGCTTTCAGGCTTGTGGCGGGTAGCGTAAAGTAAAAGCAGGGCTTTCCCTATCCGCGATGGCTTTTAGCGAAGTGTCAATACGAATATCTACATAAACTAAAATGAATAGAATGGTTAAAAAAATTGGTTTTTTTCTTTGCTTAGGCCTTATGGTTGGCCAGCATGCAAACGCTCAGGTGCAAAAGGGTGATGTTGAATTTAGTTTGGGATATGGCGCGCTTTCGGCACCCAAAGTCGAGAATTTGGCAACATCCATTCTTGGGGAAGTTATAACGTTAGGTACGCAGTATCAGACGGACAAGGTGACCTATGGGCCAGTATCGTTTACGGGGCAATATGCACTAACCAACCGGTTGAAGGTTGGAATGGCCCTTTCGTTCGAGCGGGAGAGCAGCGAGCTTTGGACGCAGTCGTTCAATAAAAATAGCCAGAGTAAGCTCGGCGATATTAACATTGATAACTATGGGGTAATGGCTTCCGGCTCGTTTGTATATGTTCGTAGGAAGTACTTTGAGCTTCATTCGGAGCTAGCCCTAGGCGTTGGCTTTAGAAGGGAGTGCTTCGATAAGCAATCTGGCAGCAGCCTTTCTAACGAGTCGAGCACATCATCCCGCTTTGCATATCAGATAACCCCGATTGGGGTGCGTTTGGGTGGAAAACTGGCGGGCTTTGCCGAAGTAGGATTTGGCTATAAAGGGTTTGTCCTAGCCGGAATTTCGTATAGGATGTAAATTATTTAGGAGGAGTACTAAAAAAAGAGAGGGCTAACCATTGCGGTTAGCCCTCTCTTGCGTGCT
>CAXYUU010000382.1:0-3764 GCA_964292015.1 uncultured Acetobacteroides sp. | reverse complement strand
ACTCCTTAGATACCTTTGCCGCCAGCTTCAGGAAGTGCTCCAGCTCAAAGCGGTTCGACACCACGTTCATTGCCGCACCCGAAAGCACGTACGATGGACGGATAAGAACTGGGAAGCCAACCTCATCGGCAAACTTATGGATCTCCTCCATCGAGGTGAGCTCCTGCCAGCGTGGCTGGTGAATCTTTAGCATGTCGAGCATCGACGAAAACTTGTGACGGTTTTCAGCACGGTCGATATCTACAGGCGAAGTACCTAGGATATGTACCTGTTGGTCGTACAGCTTCATGGCCAAATTATTGGCAATCTGGCCGCCAGCCGACACAATAACCCCCTGAGGCGTTTCGAAATCGATAATATCCATTACCCTTTCGAAAGTTAGCTCGTCGAAGTAAAGGCGATCGCAGGCATCGTAATCAGTCGATACGGTTTCGGGGTTGTAATTAATCATCACCCCGCGCAAGCCCTGGTTACGAACCGTTTGAAGCGCATTTACCGAACACCAGTCAAACTCTACCGAGCTGCCAATACGGTAGGCTCCCGACCCAAGCACCACCACCGACTTGTTGTCGGTTGGCTTCTCGATGTCGTTTTCGGAACCGTTATAGGTAATGTACAGGTAGTTGGTTTGTGCCGGATACTCGGCAGCAAGCGTATCTATTTGCTTTATGAAAGGAAGCACGCCCACTCGTTTTCGGAGATCGCGAACTTGAAGCAGCTTTTCGTGCATCGAGCCCTCCCCCTTAAGAATAAAGCGTCCTATCTGAAAGTCGGAAAATCCCTTTTTCTTGGCATCGATAAGAATGGGCGTAGGCAGATCTTCGAGCGTATCGTACTCGGTAAGTGCAAGCTTGGTATCAAATATCGACTTCAGCTTCACCAAAAACCACTTATCGATTTTAGTTAGCTCGTGCACCCTGTCTACACTGTAGCCCGCCTCGAAGGCCGATGCTATACTGTACACGCGCATGTCGGTTGGTTCCGAAAGAGCCTTGTCGATATCGTCAAACACCAGGTCGTTGTTGCCAACAAAGCCGTGCATTCCCTGTCCTACCATGCGAAGTCCCTTTTGGATCGCCTCCTCGAAGGTGCGCCCAATGGCCATTACCTCGCCTACCGACTTCATGCTCGAACCAATCTCCTTGGTTACCCCAACAAACTTGTTTAAGTCCCAACGAGGGATCTTACAAACGATGTAGTCTAGGGCAGGTTCGAAGAAGGCCGTGGTAGTTTTGGTTACCGCATTCTTAAGCTCGTGTAGACCGTAACCTAAACCCAGCTTAGCCGCAACGTGTGCCAACGGATAACCCGTAGCTTTCGATGCTAAGGCCGACGAGCGCGACAGACGGGCGTTAACCTCGATAACACGGTAATCTTCCGAGTTGGGGTCGAGCGCATACTGCACGTTACACTCGCCCACAATGCCCACCTTGCGAACAATCTTGATGGCAATACGGCGCAGCTTGTGATACTCGGCGTTGGTAAGGGTTTGCGATGGCGCTACCACGATGCTTTCGCCGGTATGAATACCCAGCGGGTCGAAGTTTTCCATATTACAAACCGTAATACAGTTGTCGAAGCGGTCGCGAACCACCTCGTACTCCACCTCTTTCCAACCCTTGATCGACTCCTCGACCAAGATTTGCGGCGAGTAAGAGAATGCATTACCAGCTAGCTTAAGTAGCTCGTCGCGGTTGTCGCAGAAGCCCGATCCCTGTCCGCCTAGCGTGTAGGCAGCACGAACAATGATGGGGAAACCCAGCACGTCCGACGCATCCAGCGCCTCCTCTACCGTGGTACAGGAGATGCTCTTTGGCGTGCTCACGTCAATTTCGTGAAGTAGATCGGCAAACAGCTGGCGGTCTTCGGTATTCTTGATAGACTGAACCGGCGTACCCAGCACCTCGATACCATGCTTGGCCAGCACGCCCGAGTCGAAAAGTTCGGTACCACAGTTAAGGGCCGTTTGTCCACCAAAAGAGAGCATGATCCCATCGGGACGCTCCTTTTCGATTACCTTTTCTACAAAGAAAGGAGTTACTGGTAAGAAGTAAATCTTATCGGCAACTCCCTCCGAAGTTTGTACAGTAGCAATATTTGGGTTAATCAGTACCGACTGGATTCCCTCTTCCTTTAGGGCTTTCAGCGCCTGCGAACCCGAGTAGTCGAACTCGCCAGCCTCCCCAATTTTGAGGGCACCCGAACCCAGTACGATTATCTTTTTAAATGTCTTTATTTCGCTCATTATCGGATTGTCGAATATCGGTTAAACAGCAAAAAAACGGAACTATTCGGCTTTGTGGGCCTCCATGTTACTGATGAAATCATCGAACAAGAACTCGGTATCGGTTGGTCCACTCGATGCCTCGGGATGGAACTGGGCCGAAAAGATGCGCTTCGTTTTGTGGCGAAGCCCCTCGTTGGTACCGTCGTTTAGGTTAACAAAGTAGGGTTCCCAATCGCTGCTCAGCGTGCTATCGTCGATAGCGAAGCCGTGGTTTTGCGAGGTGATGTAGGCACTGTTGGTTCCCACCTTAATTACCGGTTGGTTGTGGCTACGGTGACCGTACTTCAGCTTGTAGGTGTTGGCACCCGAAGCCAAGGCTAGCAGCTGGTTTCCCAAACAAATACCCATTATGGGCTTATCCTGCGTAAGGGCCACCTTCAGATGGTCGATGGTAGCTTGGCAGAGCTTTGGATCGCCAGGACCGTTGGAGATGAACAGGCCATCGTACTCCTCGTTGAGGAAGTTGTAATCCCAAGGAACACGAACCACCGTGGTGTCGCGCTTCAGCAGGTTACGGATGATATTATTCTTCACCCCACAATCAACCAAGACAACTCTATGCCGCCCCTCGCCGTAAACTTTAACCGTCTTCGTGCTAACTTGGTCTACCAAATTTTCGGTATTCGGATCCCGCAGCTCGATATCCTGTCCGTCGAAAACAATCTTGCCCATCATGGCACCTTTTTCGCGAATGATTTTGGTGAGCTGCCGAGTGTCGATCCCGGTGATTCCGGGAACCTGATTCCGCTTAAGCCAGCTGCCAAAGCTTTCGTTAGCATTCCAATGCCTGTACTCTTCGGAGTAGTCTGCAATGATCAATCCATCGATGTGGAGATGATCGGACTCATAAAATTTGAAGAGATCATCCTCTTGATTAGCACCGGGAACACCATAGTTTCCGATAAGAGGATAGGTGAGGACAAGGAGTTGACCTCGGTAAGAAGGGTCTGTAAGACTTTCGGGATAGCCGGTCATCGCAGTATTAAAAACTACTTCCCCAGCTGCGCATCCTTCGTAGCCAAACGACTTACCGACGAATTCGGTGCCGTCCTCCAAAACAAGCTTAACGTTTTTAAAATCCATTGAAGCGTTGAGTGATAAAGTTACGGAGGGCTTCTCGCAATGAAAAACCTGGTAAACTTAGCACTATAATGCAGAACTAAAAATGCAGTTAATACTTCATAACGGAACAACCAAACCGTATCACCCTGAATAGCAAGCAACACAAGGCACAACCAACCAATACCGTTACGAATATTTAACGTGTAACGTGCTGGCCTACCATTGGCTAGCCCATAAAACTCGAATATATGCTACTCCTTTAATATGCCGCTGCCCCTGCCCCAGCAAACAGGGGTTTCGCGTTTAAAAATAAAAGATGAGCATGACGACTCCGTATACATAATTTGTAAAGAACCACCCTCAGATTCGCCGACCTCCAGCATGAGATGGGAAAAATAGTTCCGAATACATATGG
>CAXYUU010000381.1:0-3766 GCA_964292015.1 uncultured Acetobacteroides sp. | reverse complement strand
CTTGGCAAGCACCACAATCGAGCGCCCTTCGGGAGTTTCGTCGGATAGCGACGACAGCTGCGCTGCAATGGCCAGCTCCTCGTTGGTTACCCCTTCGGCAGCAATAAATTCGGTAGCCATACGGTTGCCTAGGGTGATGGTTCCGGTCTTGTCTAGCAGCAAAACGTCTACATCGCCGGCGGCCTCTATGGCCCTACCACTGGTGGCAATTACGTTGCGGCGCAAAAGCCTGTCCATGCCGCTTATGCCGATGGCGCTAAGCAATCCACCAATGGTGGTAGGGATCAGACAAACCAGCAGAGCAATAAGAACTGGTATGGAGAGGTTACTGTCGGGCGATAGGCCCGATTGGTTTATGGAGTAGCTGAAAAATGCAGGGAGGGTAAGCACTGCGAGTACGAAAATAATGGTCAGTCCGATCAAAAGGATGGAAAGGGCTATTTCGTTGGGTGTTTTTTGGCGGCTGGCACCCTCAACAAGCGATATCATACGGTCGATAAAGGTATCGCCCTGTTCTGCGGTAATTTTTATAACGATTCTATCGCTAATTACCTTGGTTCCACCTGTTACGGCACTTCGGTCGCCGCCGCTCTCGCGAATTACAGGGGCCGACTCGCCCGTTATGGCCGATTCGTCGACACTGGCAATGCCCTCTACAACATCTCCATCGCTTGGGATAATATCGCCGGCTTGGCATACCACCAAATCGCCCTTCTTGAGCTCGGTGGCGTTTACTACCGTAACCTTTCCCTTGCCATCGGTGAGGTTTGCCATGGTTTCGGTACGGTTTTTACGTAAGCTTTCGGCCTGCGCCTTGCCTCTGCCCTCGGCAATTGCCTCCGAGAAGTTGGCAAATAGCACGGTAAACCATAGCCAGATGGATATCTGAAGGCTAAAGTTCGAGAAGGAGCCGTTGCAAAGCTCGTAGAGTACAATTCCGGTTGTGACGATTGCTCCCAGCTCCACAATAAAGATAACAATGTTGTGGATTTGATGCTTGGGGTTGAGCTTGATAAACGAGTCGATTACGGCTTCTTTTACCAGCTTTTTATTGAAAAGGTTGCTGCTTTTATTTCTCATTTTGGATGGTTGGTTAGAAGGTTATACCCGCATTCATGAGCAAGTGCTCCACGATTGGACCTAAGGCAAGGGCTGGGAAGAAGGTTAATCCGCCTACAATAAGGATTACGCAAATCAGCAAGCCGGCAAATAGGATGTTATCGGTTTTAAAGGTGCCTGCCGAGGGTGGGGTAATCTTCTTTTGGGCAAGGTTTCCTGCAATTGCCATTACCGGAATGATGATTCCGAAGCGTCCGATGAGCATGCCAAGGCCAATCATGATGTTGTAGAATGGGGTATTGGCGTTTAGGCCTGCAAAGGCGCTGCCGTTGTTCCCTGCTGCCGAGCTAAAGGCGTAGAGGATCTCCGTGAATCCGTGCGGCCCGCTATTGTTGAGGCTCGATAGCCCCTGGGGAATCATCACGGCAATGGCCGAGAAGACGAGCACCACAAAGTTGGGCGCCAGCACCGCCACCATCGACATCTTTATGTCGAAGGCGTCAATCTTTTTGCCCAAGTATTCGGGCGTGCGGCCTACCATAAGCCCCGCAATAAAGACGGTAAGGAATACAAAGATGAGCATGCCGTATAGTCCGGCTCCTACACCTCCAAATATCACCTCTCCAAGCATCATGTTTACCATCGAAACCATTCCCGATAGGGGCGAAAGGCTATCCATCATGGCGTTAACGCTACCGTTCGATGCGTTGGTGGTGGCAACCGACCACAAGATGCTGCTAGACACTCCCAGTCGGGTTTCCTTCCCCTCCATCATCGAGCCAAGCGCCGCATGGGTGCTGTACTCCGAGTAGAGCGATGCACCTAGCCCGGCCAGCATCAGAAAGAGCATCACCCCAAAGATGATTCGCCCCTGCTTAACGTTGCCAACCATCCTGCCGTAGGTAAAGGTTAAACCGGCAGCAAGCAGAACAAGCGAAAGCATCTCCAACAGGTTGGTAAAGGGGGTTGGATTTTCGAATGGGTGGGCGCTGTTGGTGTTAAAGAATCCGCCACCGTTGGATCCGAGCTGCTTAATGGCAATTTGCGAGGCGGCAGGGCCTTGCGGTATGAGCTGGTGCCCCCCTTCGATGGTTTGAACCTTGGTGTAGGTGTCGAAATTTTGTATGGTGCCTTCCGAAACTAGCGTAACAGAAAGAAGTATGGCCAGTGGAAGAAGAACGTACAGGGTGCTACGGGTTAAATCGACCCAAAAGTTACCCAGCAGGGTGGTCGACTTGCGGGCCAGACCTCGGGTGAGGGCCAAAAGTACCGTAAAGCCCGTTGCGGCGCTTACAAAGTTCTGCACGCCTAGTCCGAGCATCTGCGAAAGGTAGCTGAGCGTGTTCTCGCCACCGTACGACTGCCAGTTGGTGTTGGTGACAATGCTGGCGGTGGTGTTAAACGCTAATGCGGCTCCCATGTTGGGAAGGTGCTGCGGGTTTAGGGGTAGCATCCCCTGGCACATGAGCAGCAGAAAAAGAAAGACAAAGCCGGCAAGGTTGAAAAGAAGTAGCCCAACAAGGTACGACTTCCAGCTGGCCTCCTCGTTCGGGTTTACCCCTATTATGCGGTAGGTGCCCCTCTCTAGCCAGCCCAGTGCGGGCGAAAGGAAATGTCTTTCTCCGGTAAAGACTTTTGCCATATAGCGCCCCAGCAAGGGGGCTAGCCCAACAAGTAATCCGATGAACAGGATTATCTCAAAAACTTCAGCAGTTGTCATGGTTTTGATTGATTATTTTCACTCTTAGTTTCAAAAGCAAAAGTAGGGGCAACCGCATAAGGATTTTATAAAGAACAACAGGGAGGGTGTAAGGATTGTATATGGATTTTGGAGGGGATTTTTAAGTTTTCTTGCCTGATGGAGAATGCTTGGGTGTGGAATATAAAAAAGGAGACACCCATGCGAGCGTCTCTTTTTTTATATGAATGCTTTCGGTAAAGGCGTTAGCGCTTTACAGGTAGGCCTATTTTGTAAACAAGCTTCTAACAATACCTTCCAAAGGAGCTTTGGTACCATCGTTGTAGATTATCGTCGGAATGGTGTTGTCATCCGTGCCTGCTTCTGCTACTATGGTTCCTATCTTACTTCCTGATGGGAAGCTGTATAGGTTTAGCTGAGCTGCCTTTGTGATGTCAAATTCACCTTCTTCTAGCTGTGTGACTTTTCCTGCAAATTCGAATGAACCATTTACTTTAAGGTTCATGAGTTGAGCCGAGGCGGTTCCCTTAATGCTAATATCTTCAGCCTTACTTTTTGCAGCTGCAGTAATATTTCGTTCGGTAGATATTAGAACTTGCGCATCCTTTTTCAGGAAGCTATTATCTGTTGTAGAGTATCCTGTAGCTGCAGCGTTGAGGGTTTGGTGCGACTCTAGGGTGTATGGGGCAAATGCAACGGTTAGGTTAAACGACGCAACTCCTGTAAACGCCATTCCTTGGGTGGCTAGGTTGGCGAGAGCGGCATTGTAGGATAGTTTAAGAACAGCTACGTTGTCGACCTTTAGCTCGGCCTCGATGCTGGTGGGTACATACTCTTCGTTAGCCTGAACAAACACCTCGGTGTACTTGCTGATGGTAAGCTCCGCATTGTTGGTTTTGCCCGTAAGGGTTGATGGGAAAACAACTACAATTTTATCGGTTACCGATGTGGTACGAACAAATTTTCCGCTGGTGTAGGTGTACTTTCCCTTGTTTTTTTCAAAGTTGA
>CAXYUU010000380.1:0-3790 GCA_964292015.1 uncultured Acetobacteroides sp. | reverse complement strand
CAAAAAACGGCTATTGCCAACTACCTTATCGAGGTGGCAATGCTGCTCGGAATCGAACGTCCAAAAGTGGCGGCTATTACGGCATCCGAAAAGGTGCTTCCAAGTATGCCTTCCTGCATTGATGCTTCTATTCTTGCCAAAATGTCGGAACGTGGACAGCTAAGAGGTGGTGTGCTCGACGGACCACTTTCGTTAGATGTGGCTATCGACGCAGAGGTTGCCCAAATTAAGAAGGTTGGGGGCGAGGTTGCCGGCGATGCCGACTGCCTACTATTCCCTAATATCGAAACAGGCAACGTGTTTTACAAGGCTGCTACCAAGTTCTGTGGTGCAGAGCTGGGCGCTATTGTTTGCGGAACTAAGGCTCCAGCGGTACTCTCCTCACGTGGCGACTCTACCCTTTCGAAGCTATACTCCATCGCACTTGCTGCGCTAGTTGCAAAATAGTAAACACACACACTCAACATATATGAACCCTATCAAAAGCCTCGACGAGCTTGTAGGTGCTCTTAAGCTAAGCGGACGGAAAAGCCGCGTGGCGGTAGTTCTTGCTGAAGATGAAAACACCCTTGGTGCCATATCCGAAGCAATAGATTTAGGCCTCATCGAGGCTTTTATGATAGGTGACGAGCAAAAGATTGCCGATACCGCTAGAGCCGAAGGCATCGATCCCGAGAAGTTTACCATCATCAACATTCCTAACGATGTTGCCGCAGCTAACGAGGCTGTTCGTATGGCTCGTTCCAACGAGGTAGACATGGTGATGAAGGGGCTTATTGGAACCGATAAGTTTCTGAAAGCGGTGCTCAATAAGGATAGTGGACTGCTGATTCCTGGCGCCATTATGACCTACGTTTGCGCCCTTCAGATTCCTGCATACAGCAAGCTGCTCTTTATCTCCGATCCTGCGGTAATTCCTTTTCCAACGCTTCAGCAAAAGGTGGCGATGGTGGGCTATGCCGTGCGAATGGCAAACCGTTTCGGCATCGATAATCCAAAAGTGGCGCTTATCAGTGCGGTGGAAAAGCCTAACGAGTCGATCCCAAACACGCTGGTTGATTCTGTTATTTGCCAGATGGCAAAGCGAGGACAGCTACCCAAGTGTACTGTAGATGGACCGTTGGATATCTTCTTGGCTTGTGATCCTAAAAGTGTCGAAATAAAGGGAATCCCAACGCCCGTAAATGGCGAGGCCGATATCCTGATCTTCCCAAGCATCGAGGCCTGCAACTCGTTTTACAAGGGGCAAATGCTCTTTGCAGGAGCCGAACTTGGTGGGTTCATACAGGGAACCTCTAAACCGGTAATTGTTATGTCGCGTAGCGAGAGCGCAAAGTCGAAGCTCTACTGCATCGCAACAGCATCGTTAATGGCAAACTAAAAAAACACAATATCAATGGACTGTTTTAATATATTGGCAATTAATCCTGGCTCAACATCAACAAAGATTGCTGTTTACGCCAACGATAAAAACATCTTTCTGAAGAATATTAAGCATTCGGCAGAAGACCTGAAAGCATTCGATAAGATCACCGACCAGTTCGAGTTCCGCAAAGGCGTAATTCTTCAGGAGCTCAGCACGGCAGGTATTGAGCTTAGCTCTATTAAAGCTATTGTTGGACGTGGTGGGCTACTTAAACCTATCGAATCGGGCGTTTACCAGGTAAACGAGGCGATGAAGTCCGATTTGCGTAAGGGGCTAATGGGCGAACATGCCAGCAATCTTGGCGGTCTTATTGCCGACGATATTGCAAAGGTTTTAGGAGCAAAGGCATACATTGCCGATCCAGTAGTGGTAGACGAGCTGCTTCCTGTAGCCCGCTTTGCCGGTCACTCCCTATTCAGCCGCCTTTCTATTTTCCATGCTCTAAACCAGAAGGCAATAGCACGTATGTATGCTAGCAGTGTTGGTAAGAAGTATGAGGATTTGAATTTGGTAATTGCCCATCTTGGTGGTGGAATTTCGGTAGGTGCACATAGTAACGGACGCGTAATCGACGTAAATAACGCGCTGGATGGCGAGGGTCCTTTTTCTCCAGAGCGTTCAGGAACACTTCCTGCAGGTCAGCTAGCCAAGCTTTGCTTTAGTGGCCAGTACACCTACGATGAGGTTAAGAAGATTATCAATGGTAAGGGTGGCCTTGTTGGCTACACGGGTAGCAACGATGCCTACGAGCTCGAGATGAAGGCTATTGCCGGCGATCAGGAAGCTAAGCTTCTTCAAGATGCCATGTCTTACGGAATTGGTAAGTGGATTGGAACTATGGTTGCCGTTCTTAAGGGCAAGGTAGATGCTATTATCCTAACTGGCGGTATTGCCAACAATCCGTTTGTTGTCGACTACGTTAAAGATATGGTTTCGTATGCAGCTCCTGTAATTGTTTATCCAGGAGAAGACGAAATGGCTGCTTTAGCCATGAATGGTTTACTCGTAATGAAAGGCGAAATAACCACAAAAGAGGACAAGTAGGATTCTTTGATATAGCATATAAAAGGCTGGCAGTTCGCCAGCCTTTTTTTATGGCGTTGAAGCAGTAACGGGGGATGTCTTACCCTTTGCTTAGCGGCTATTGTGCTGCCATTGGTCTAGACTGGCAGGCGGAGCCCGATTTGTGAGCCGGAGGCGGTTAAAACAGCCCATAAACATGCACGCACCGCACCACCAATTGCCAATACGTAAAAAGGCGTAACCGAAGCTACGCCTTTTGGGTAAACGGCTCCACCGTTCCTACCTGCAAGTCGGTTTTTATGTCTTTCCAAACCTGAACCAAGGCTGCAAGTCAACATTTTGGCCGTATTTTCTGTTTTCAAGGCTGCAAGTCGACTTTTTGCCCATTATTTTTCGTTCTCAAAGCTGCAAGTCAACTTTTTGCCCATTATTTTTTGTTTTCAAGGCTGCAAGTCAACTTTTTTGCCGTTATTTTTCGTTTTTAGGTCTGCAAGTCGACTTTTTAGCCAGTATTTTTTGTTTTCGGGTTTGCAAGTCGACTTTTTGGTATGCCCAAAATAGATTCGGGGCTTGCAAGCCAACTTTTCGCCTAAGGAACCGTTGACGAAACCGGAATAATCTTACCGTTAAAGTACTTTCCCTGATTAAGGGCAAAGTCGGCAACCAGCTTACCCATGTCTGCCGGTTCTAGCGGAGCGGTATAGTCGGGGAATGCGCTTTGCATCATTTGGGTATTTACGGCACCTAGAGCTAGGCAGTTAAAGTGGAACCCGCGGTGCTTATACTCTTCGGCAAGGCATTCGGTAAGAATAGCAAGCGCCCCTTTCGACGAGCTGTAGCTCGATAGGCCGGGGAATTTTATACTTCCCTGATATCCCCCCATACTGCTAATGTTTACCACATGCGCTTTATCGGAAAAGTGGGGTAGTAACGCCCTGATAAGAAGCGAAGGGGCAATGTAGTTGGTGCTGATAACCTCCTGCATGTCCTCCAGCATTGTTTCGCTAAAGGACTTGTTAACCAAAACGCCCGCATTGTTTACGAGAATGTCTACCGACGAAATATGGGCTAGAATTTGTTTTGTAAGTAACGTTTCGATCCCGTTTAATATGCCCAAGTCGAAAACAATTGGGATTACTTTCGACCTGATATTTTCGTGTAGACAAGCATTTTTGAGCGCCTTAAGGTTAGCCTCGCTACGGGCAATGGCAATAATGGTGTGGTCTCCTGCTGCAGCAAGATGCCTAGTAGTTTCAAAACCAATGCCTTTACTGGCACCTGTTATTACTATATTCATGGTGTTGTTTTTTATCTATCGTTAATACAATAAAGCCAGCTAAT
>CAXYUU010000379.1:0-3794 GCA_964292015.1 uncultured Acetobacteroides sp. | reverse complement strand
GCGGGAAAAAGATAAAAAGGAGAAGTAGACCTGTAGGAGAAGTTTGCAGCACACTCCTACCAACTATAAATAAGGTGGTGAAATAGGGAAGCTACAAGGTAGAATTAAGACTTACCTCCCTTATTTCCCGCAGATAAGCACAGGATTCTGCGCTAATCTGCGGAATCTGCGGGAAAAAGAAAAAAGGAGAAGCAGATCTGTCGGAGAAGTTAGGTTCGCAACAAAATAAAATTGCAATTTATCTCCCACAAATCTCACGGATAAGCGAAGAAGTATGCATAAATTTGAGGGATATGCAGGGAAATGAGAAAGAAAAGAAAGAACTTGCCCTGCAAAACATTCCCACTTCCCAATTTCAAGACGCTATGGTAGAAAAGTTCGACTGGTTAAGAGAGCAACCCATTGCCCACCGGGGACTACACGGTGGCGATGCTCCCGAAAACTCGCTGGCGGCGTTTCAAAATGCCATCGACCACCAGCATGCCGTAGAGCTCGACATATTCCTACTAAAAGACAACCGCATCGCGGTATTTCACGACGACACGTTAACCAGAATGTGCGGAGCAAACGTGGCCATAGAAACCCTGTGTGCCGACGACCTGGCCAGCTACCCCCTTTTGAGTACGAATGAGCGAATCCCGCTGCTCGAAGAGGTCCTAAATCTGGTAAAAGGGCAAGTCCCCATTCTAATTGAGATAAAGAGTAACCACCGAAATCGGTTCATCCACAAGTACCTGATGGAGCTGCTCGACGGATATCAGGGAGAGCTTGCCGTAGAGTCGTTTAACCCGTTCCTGCTAAGCTGGTTTGTGAAGCATACGCCGCATATCATCAGGGGACAGCTTTCGGGTAGCTTCGCAGGCGAGAACATGTCTCCCATTACCAAAAAGCTGCTCCAGCACTACCGCCTAAGCTTTATCAGCAAACCCCACTTTATTGCACACGAGGTGCAGGACATTGGCAACCAATCGGTAAAACGGATGAGAAACAAGGGGAAGGTGGTGCTGGCATGGACCGTTAGAGGCGAGGACGACTACAAGCGCGCTGCCCCCTACTGCGACAACATTATATTTGAAAACTTTACCCCTCACAAGTAGCTTAACCACCAAGGCTACGAAGTAGAGTGCAAGGGCGTTGCAAATTAGTTCGAGGCCCGTCGTTGTACGAACGACAGCTTTTAAGCTTATTATAAAAAGCATAGCATCAGCATCACTACAGAGATCCACCCAAGCCGCTAAAAATCTACCCTGCCTGTAACAGGCACCCCGTAAGAGCAGCAGCTTACGCCTGAAAAGGGGAATCGTCGGGTAGCATACCAGGCAAAACATCCTTATCCGGTAAATTTGCGTGTAAACATCGGCGGAACGACAGTACAATTTCGCAGGTGCAGCGGTACCACCGTGACGTTGGCCGCTCAACGGATCGATGTAAAGCGAATTGTGTAAAGAAAACCCCGCTAGCGGAGATCCCCAAAAGGGTTGAACAACTCCTGCCCTGTTGGGTTTACAAACAAGCCAACGGCAACCAAAAGAGAGGAGCAAAACATGGAGACCTTTAGAGCGATTTTGACTGATGAGGTAGGGATGAACCAGGAGCATTACCTCCAGCTAAAGGAGGTGCTAAAAGAAGTTCGGCTTAAAAAGAAGGAGTACCTAGTTAAGGCTGGCGAAACCTGCTCGTTTATTGGGTTTGTTCACCAGGGCGTGCTACGATCGTACACAGTAAAGGATGGCGATGAGTTTAATCTCGCCTTTAGCCTGCCGGGCAGCTTTGTGAGCTCGTACACCAGCTTTCTGACGCAGACTCAAACCAACGGATACATCCAAGCGCTATCCGATGCTACCATCTACACCATTTCGTATGCCGATTATGGGGAGCTGCTAAAGAGTAACCCCATCTGGTATAAGCTCGGCAAGCATATTGCCGACACCTTGTTCATCAAAAAATGCAAAAGGGAGACTTCCCTACTGATCGACTCAGCAACAGAACGGTATAAGCTACTCCTAGCTACCTATCCTCAAATAGAACAGCTAGTGGCCCAATACCATATTGCATCCTACCTAGGCATCAAGCCCGAATCGTTGAGCAGGATTAAATCCTTAACCTACATCAACGAATAGACGTACGACAAAAGGTACTTTTGCAACAGAAACCAAAAGGAAAACAGAATGAAATCGGTTGCCACGCTCACCAAACGCTACCTTGGCGTAATCGTACTAATCACCCTACTTATGAATGCAAACGCTCAAAACAAAATGGTAAGAAAGGAGCTGCTCAATGCTCCCATCGGCAAACAGGCGATCTCTTCGGTTAAGATTGTTGAGGTGGAGTTTCAAGCGGGTCAAAAAGGGGCATACCACCAGCATCCCTGTCCAGTTGTAGGATATATAGTTTCGGGAGTATGCCTGCTACAGGTGGAAGGAGAACCGGCACAGGTGCTAAAAGCAGGTGATGCCTTTTTCGAACCAGCAGGAACACCAATTGCCCATTTTGACAACTATTCGGATAAAGAACCGATGAAGTTTACGGCCTACTATCTCCTAAATGGCGAAATGGATTTAATCGAAATGCTACCTCCCAAAAAGTAAGGAGCATACTCCGGCTACCCCAGTACACCTCCTTCACAGGCTAGGCTACCGGCAGGCAAGCGTCCATGTTCGCCGCATTAATCAAACAAACCACCGTACCGTCAGTAAAATTAGAAGCCCTACCTTACTGACTGTACGGTCTTGCACCAATTAGGGTAACCACCAACGAGATACCCCGTAGCGCTAAGGTGCACAACAAAAGGGATGACGCTCGAATGTTGAGGATGGCCATAAAAATAGTGAGCCTTTACACATACAACGTAAACGAATAGCAGCTACCTTGCATTCGGTTACCTCCAACCAGAGCTACCACCAGCTGTACTGCCTGTTATAGGGTTCTACATGTTGCCATTCGGATGGAAAGAGATGGTTACAAATGAAGGTAGAAGTGGATAAGCCCACTATACGGCATATTTTTATACAACAGCTACCCACAAATGGCCTTTACAGCTAGCGGTGGTTACAGATAAGCGATGCATCATCTAAATATGGTAAACCTACATAGAATGAAATCAACGTTGCTGAAAGTAATATTCTTAGCGCTAACTATAAGCGCATTCGGACAAGCAAATACGGCAGAATACTATGGATATACCCATCTCACATATAGGTACAAAGGGGATAGTATCGACATACTTGTAAAGTCTAAAAAAGGAGAAGAGAACATTAGGAAGCCACTCTTCTTTTTTTGTCAAGGTAGCTTACCCCGCCCGCTAATAATGGAAAAGGAAAAGGGTATTTACGGAGTATTTCCTTTTACAACGGATAGCATGACGGTAAAATACCACCTGGTTATAGTCGGAAAACCACACATCCCCCTTATTTGTAACGCCAAAACCCTTGGTGAAGATCTCACATACGTTGATAGCACTGGGAAATACCCAACAAAATACTCCGAAAAAAATCTGTTAAGCTACTATGTCGACAGAAACCTTAAAGTCTTAAAGTACCTACGAAAGCAAAAATGGGTTTCCAGTAAAAGGTTGGTTATCGCCGGACATTCGGAGGGGAGTACTATTGCCGCAAAAATGGCCGCTAAAACATCAGCCATCACCCATTTAGTATATGCGGGAGGTAATCCAATGGGAAGAATCATGTCTATGATACAGCAAGACAGATCGCACGAAACGGACACCGACAGTACCAGATATGCGGAAGACGAGTTTTCATACTGGCAGTATGTTGTAGAGAATAAGAAGGCAATGG